>JAIOII010001285.1 GCA_019912685.1 Kofleriaceae bacterium | reverse complement strand
GCTCCCATCACCGCGACGAACGCGACGCCGCGCACGCGTCTCACCGGGGGACCGTCTCGGGCCCGGCGCCGCCGCCGCCTTCTCCGCCGTCCTCGGGCGGGAGCGCCTCGTCGCCGTACTCGTCGGTGACGAACGTGGACGCGTCGATCTGCCCGGGCAGCGGCGCGACCTCGGTCGGCTCGGTGCCGGCGACGAACACCTCCATCATCGTCGAGCTCTCGGGCGCGCCGTCGGCGGCCAGGAGCCCGGTCACGAGATCGATGCGCGCGCCGCCGACGTTGCCCGGCTTCGGGAACGGGCGGTTCTTCGCGCCCACCGCCTTCATCGTGTCGATGAACGCCGGCAAGGCGGTGACGCCGCCGGCCTCGCCCCGACCGAGCGGCGTGTTGTCGTCGTAGCCGATCCACACCCCGACGACGACGTCGGGCGTCATGCCGACGAACCACGTGTCCTTCGAGTCGTTGGACGTGCCGGTCTTGCCCGCGATCGTGAGCTTGAGCGACCTCGCCTTGCCCGCCGTGCCCTGCTCGACGACCGAGCGCATCATGTCGGTCACGACGTAGGCGACCTCGGGCGGGAGCACCTGCTTCTCGGGGCTCGACGCCGGCGCGTCGTTGTCGATGCTCGCGACGAAGCGCGGCGCGCGCCACACGCCGCCCGCGGCGAACGTCGCGAACGCGTTCGTCATCTCGAGCGGCGTCACCTCGCCCGAGCCGAGCGCGAGCGACAGCGTGCGCGGCAGGTCGCCGGTGATGCCGAGCTGCTTCGCGGTCTCGACGGCGTTGTCGGGCCCGACGTCGTGCAGCAGCTTGATCGCGACGGTGTTGATCGACTTGGCGAGCGCATAGCGGAGGCGCACCGGGCCCTCGAACGCACCCTTCTTGTAGTTCTGCGGCTTCCACAGGTCGTAGACCTCGGGCGCGTCGTTCACCACCGTCGCCGGCGTGAAGCGCCCGGTCGCGACCGCGGTCGCGAACACGATCGGCTTGAACGCCGAGCCCGGCTGGCGACGCGCCATGGTCGCGCGGTTGAAGCCGCCGGCGCGCACGCTGTAGCCGCCGACCATCGCCCACACCTCGCGCGTCTGCGGATCCATGACGACGATCGCGCCCTCCGGCCCCGGCGCGAGCACGACGATGTTCTTGCCGTGCTTGGCCTCGCGCGGCGACTCGCCCTCGGCGAGCGGCGGCGGCAAGGCCACGCGGATGACGTCGCCAGGGGCGAAGCGCTCGCCCGGCTTCTTGCGGGCGCCGCCCGCGGCGGGCGGGTTCCAGCGCTCGTCGTCGGGTCCCCCGAGCACGAGCGCGGCGGTCCAGCCGCCGAGATCGACGACCAGCTCCTTGTCGCCGTCGTGCACGGCGGTGACCACGGCCTCGTACGTCGCGCCCGGGCGCGGCTTGCCGCCGAGCTTCTTCGCGAGCTTCGCGGTCTCGGCGGCGAGCTTGTCGGCGGAGACCTTGCGGATCGGACGCCCGAGCTTGTGGCGCGCGTCGACCGCGCGCAGCGCCGAGCGCAGCGCGTCGCGCGCCGCCGCCTGGATGTCGGGCCGCATCGTCGTGCGCACCGCCGCGCCCAGCGTGTCGAGCCCGCCGGCGCCGTACTTGGCCGTCAGCTCCTGCTTCACGCCCTCGAGCCACTCGGGCGCGTCGCCGAGGTGCGGGAACGGATCGCGCACGACCTGGATCGGCGCGTCGATCCACTTCTTGGCCTCGTCGGCGGTGATCTTGCCGTGCTTCACCAGCTGGTTGAGCACGTACGCCTGGCGCTCCTTGGCGCGCGTCGCGTTCTTGCGCGGCGAGATGTTCTCCGGCGACTGCGGCAGGCCCGCGAGCATCGCGGCCTCGCCGACGGTGACGTCCTCGATGTCCTTGCCGAAGTAGTAGCGCGCCGCCTCCTGCACGCCGTAGCGGCCGTGCCCGAAGTAGATCTGGTTCATGTACAGCGTGAGGATGTCCTTCTTCGACAGCTTCTTCTCGAGGCGGCGAGCGAGGATGATCTCCTGGATCTTGCGCTTGAACGTGCGCTCGGGGGAGAGCACGAACGTCTTCACGACCTGCTGCGTGATCGTCGAGGCGCCCTGCTTGGTCTTGCCCGAGCGCAGGTTGGTGAAGAACGCGCGCACCATGCCGCGATAGTCGATGCCGCCGTGGCTCCAGAAGCTGGCGTCCTCGGCGACGACGAAGGCGTCGACCTGGATCTGCGGCACGTCCTCGTAGGCGACGTAGCTGCGCCGCTCGCTGAAGATCTCCGCGATGCGCTCGCCCTTCTTGTCGAGGAGGACGGTGACCTGCTTCGGGTGGTAGTCCCCGACGCTGTTGATGCTCGGCAGGTTCTTGTCGCGGCCGTAGTACCAGAAGACGGTCGCGATCGTGGCCATCACGAGCGCGGTCGACACGAGGAGGCCGAGGCCACCCCAGAGCGCGATCTTCTTGGCCAGGCGCTTCCGGCGCTCGCGGGTGCTCGTGGTCATGCTGGGCTTGATGCGCTTCTGCAAGGTCGGTACCCGTCGCAGCCGGCGTGAGGCTGCGTCTGCCGTGAGGTTAGGGCGACTGCGGCTCCGGTGCCACATCGCCGTGTGTCCGCGCGGACACGGATCGTTCCCACCGGCGAGCCTGCGAGCCGGATCTGACTCACGTCGGGTCCGGCGTCTCCGCCGGAGCCGACGGATCGATGGGAGCGCGCCGCACGGCGCGCTCCACGATCCCGGCGGCGCCGCGGACCTTGAGCGCGTACCAGCGTGCGCGGAGGTGCGCGATGCGCGCGTCGTCGAGATCGCCGTCCTTGCCGAGCAAGGCGCGGCGGCGCGCGGCGAGCTGGCTCATCGCGAGCGCCGCGGTGACGGAGAGGTTGAAGCTCTCGGTGAAGCCGAACATCGGCAGGACGACGGCGCCGTCGCACGCGGCGATGGTCGCGTCGGGCAGGCCGGCGTGCTCGTTGCCGAAGACGACCGCGACGGGGCGTGACACGTCGACGGCGTCGAGCGGGATCGCGCCGCGCGGCGTGGTCGCGAGCACCATGAAGCCGCGCGCGTGGAGCGCATCGACGCACGCGGCGGCCTCGCGCCAGCGCGCGAGATCCATCCAGCGATGACAGCCGCGCGTGATGCCGCGAAGCGCCTGGAAGCGGACGCCGGTCTCGAGGACGTGGAGCTCCTGGAGGCCGAGCGCCTCGGCGGAGCGGATGACGGCGGCGCCGTTGTGCGGCTCGTAGACGTCCTCGACCACCGGGACGATGCTGCCGAGGCGCGCGGCGAGGACGTGCTCGATGCGCGCGACGCGCTCCGCGGTGAGGACGGGCGCGAGGATCGCGCAGATGGTCGCCGGGCCGTGCTGCGCGATGAGCCGATCGATCGCGTCGGGCGCACGCGGCCCGGTGGCCGGAGGCAGGTCCTCCTCGGGCGGCTTCTCGAACGGCTGTTCACGGAACTTGCGCACGGGAAGCCTCTCTCGTGCCACAGATCGGCGCCTGGCGCGACAACATGTGCCGTTGCGTCACGGGCCCCGCCGGAGTAGATCCGGGGGCCCATGCGCCGCCCTGCCCTCGTCGTGATCGTCGCGGTCGCGCTCTCGTGCGGCGTGGCCGTCGCGCAGCCCTCGCCGTACGGCATCGGCGACGAGCGCGCGGTGTCCGGCGCCGAGCCCGCGCCCCGCAACACCGGGGCGAACCCCGAGGCCGTGCCCTGGGCCAAGCCTCCCGAGGACGGCTCGAACATGCGCGCGCCGCAGATGCTCGACAGCCGCCCCTCGGGCTTCTGGACGTCCAACCGCCCCGCGCGCGGCGGCGCCTACCGCTGGCGCATCATGGCCGCCGGCGGCGTCGTCCTCGCGATCACGATGTTCTTCGTGCTCCGCCTGCTCATCCGCGTGGCGCGCGCCGATCGCCCGCCCACCGCGACCGCGCTCGACCGCCGCTGACGCCGCGGCGCGCGCCCTAC
>JAIOII010001284.1 GCA_019912685.1 Kofleriaceae bacterium | reverse complement strand
GATCTCGCGCGCTCGAGCTCGGCGACGATCGCGCTCACCGTCGACGGGCTGAGGCCCGTGTGGCGAGCGATGTCGGCGCGCGAGATCTGGCGCTCGCGCCACAGCAGGCGCAGCACGAGCGTCGAGTTCTGCGTGCGCATGCCGGCGGCGTCGGCGGTCGGCAGCGAGAGGGCGGCGGCGGGAGCGTTCACGGGGCTTGGCCTCATTCCCAGCGAATATCGTCGATACCGAAGGTCATCGGTGCGGTCGCCTCCTTGGCGACCCAGCCGAAGCCTCCGACGACGCGCGCGTAGCTCGCGCCGGCGAGCGGCAGCGTGTAGCGCGTCGGCGTGGTCGTGAGCGCGATCTCGGCCTGCTTCACCTCGAAGCCGTCGACCGCCATCATCCCGACCATGAAGTCGACCTTCTCGGTGCCGGTCGCGCCCCACGCCTGGAACGCGATCTGCGTCGCGCCGGCGGGGATCTGGAGCCCGGGCCGGTCGCCCCAGTTGCCGTCGGGGTACTGCCAGTAGACGCCGGCCCACGCGGTGCCCGACGGCGTCCACGTGTAGCGATGGCAGTTGCCCATCCACGTCGACGGACGCGAGGGCAGGCACGTCTGCGCGTCCGTGATCGCGCCCGGGTTCTCGCCGTCGCCCATGTAGCCCGACGGGCCGTACCAGTCGTCGACGGCGAAGGGCAGGACCGTCGGCGCGACCTCGCCGGTCGGGCCGCCGTCGGTCCCCGGGGTGTCGCCAGCGTCGGTCGCGTCGGGGAAGCCGCCGCTGCACGCGGCGAGGGAGACTGCGAAGAGGGCTGGAATCCGCATCCGATCACCTCCGTCCGATTCCTGAGTTTGTTCGGACGGCGGAGAAACTAGATCAACACGCGTCCGGAAGGCAAGCCCGAAGATCGTGCGAGAGGCACCGGCGCGACGAGCACGAAACATCTCGAGGGCGTTGTCCGACGAGGATTCACGATTGCGATTGACAGATCGGCGACGGCCGATCCAGGGTCCATTTGTGCGGATGACGAAGAAACTAGCCCTGGTCCTCGCCGCCGCTGGATGCAGCACGGCGTCCTTTCAAGGGGTTGACGACGGCGGCGAAGGCGACGCCGGGGTGACGAGAACCGACGCGGCCGTCACCGATGGGGCCGCGCCGGATCGTCCCGCCGACGCGCGGGAGCCGCTCCCGCCCCAGACCACGCGCCTGCGCATCGTGAGCTCCTGCGCGTTCCCGATCTGGATCGCCCACGCGAACCACCCGTCCGGCGAGCAAAACGTGCGGCTCGATCCGGGTGACCATCACGACTACGCGATCCCCGCGAGCGGGCTCGCCTCCGCGCGCTTCTGGCCCAAGCTCGGGTGCGACGCCAACGCGCGCAACTGCCGCATCGGCGACAGCGGCGAGGGCGGCGGCGCGCCTTGCGGTCCCGGCGGATGCCACCCGCCGATCGACTCCAAGTTCGAGGTGACGTTCGCGGCGATCGGCTCGAGCGCGGCGACGTTCTACAACCTCAGCCTGGTCGATGGCTACACCCTGCCGTTCTCGGTCACGCCCGTCGGCGCCGGCGCGGGCGTCGGGAGCTGCACCGCGTCGGACTGCTCGGCGTTGACGCTCGACGCGTGTCCGGTGGCGGAGGATCTCGGCGGCAGCGCGTACCCCGCGTACGCCGATCGCAGCCTGCGCGTCTCGGACGTCGGCTGCATGTCGCCGTGCAAGGCGTGGACGTACCCCGCGCCGTACGGCCTGCACCTCCCCGAGTCGCAGGATCCCGGGCTCCACCTCTGCTGCCCGACGCCGATCGATCCCGGCACCGGACAGTGCACCGCGGCCAACGGCTGCATGACGCCGACCGCGTGCCGCTCGAGCAGCGACCCGCTGGGCGTCGTGCACACCGACTTCGTGCAGCTCGTGCACGCGCGCTGCCCGACCGCGTACGCGTACTCGTACGACGACGACGCGGGGCTGCACGCGTGCCCGGCCGACACCGGGTTCCGCGTCGAGCTCTGTCCGTAATCGCTCGATGGCATGTCGCATTTCACTCGACCGTTGAAGTTGATACGGACGACGAAGAAAGTGAAACGCAAGGAGGGCCCATGCACCGCACCGCTCGCGCGCTGATCGTCCTGTCGTTCGCCGTCTTCGCCGCCTGTGAGACCGACCCACCCGACGAGCTTCCCGACGGAGCACCCGAGGGGCTCGCGGAAGGCGTGCTCGACGCGCTCGAGCACGACCTGGGGCAGTCCGGCCCGGAGCTCGAGCGCCGCCTGCGGGCCGAGGCCGTCGCGGCCCAGCTCGCGCCGGTCCTGCGC
>JAIOII010001283.1 GCA_019912685.1 Kofleriaceae bacterium | reverse complement strand
CGAGACGGGCTTTCGACGCTCCGCTTCGGACGCCGAGATCTCCCTCGGCGCCGGGAGCCTGCTACCCGGCGCGTCACCGCTTACCGGGGCGGGACTTTCACCCGCTGGGTCACCACAGCATGACGCCGGGTTCCCGGCGGCCTCGCCGCCGGGGTTTCCGTCGTCTTCACGACGCACCATTGCCCGAGCGTACTGCGGGCCCGGATTGCGCGCCGGCGCGCGAGGCGGGAAGATGACGCGTGATGAAGCGCTCGATCGCATCGCTCGCCGTGGTCGCCGCCCTCACCTGCGCGCCCGGCCTCGCGCGCCGCGCCGAGGCTTGAGGCATCGGCGCGCCCGTCGGTCCGACGGGCTGTGAAGGCAAGTCTCACGCGCGGGCGCAGTGGCTGGCCGGCGCCTCCGCCGGCGCGATGACGTCGACGCTCGGCTTCACCGGCGACGATCGCGTCGACATCACGCAGTACGCCGCGATGGTGACGCTCGGCCACGTCCGGCCGTCGCGCTGGAGCGCGCGCCTCGCGCTCGGCGCTGTCCTCGACGGCTCGCTGGAAGACGGCGCGCGCACGCACGAGATCGGGCCGGGCGTGGTCGGCTCGATCAGCGCCGCGAAGATGTGGACGGCGCGCGCGTGGTTCGTCACCGGCTCGCTCGGGTTCAGCGCGTCGCGCACGACGACGGGCGAGGTCGGCGTGAACGCGCCTCGCGAGACGCTCGCGGCGTACGACGCGCGCATCGGCGCGATCGCCGGCCGCACGTTCGGCGTCGCGAGCCCGTACCTCCTGGCGCGCGGCTTCGGCGGTCCGGTCCTGTGGCGTCGCGACGGCGAGGACGTCACCGGCTCCGACCGGCACCACTACCAGCTCGGCGCCGGCGCCAGCATCGCCGCGGGACGGCTGTCGCTGACGATCGACGTGTCCGTGCTCGGCGAGCGCAGCGCCGCGCTCGGCGCTGCGCTCGAGCTCCGCTGAGGGCAGGCCGTCAGACGGCGCGCCTAACCGTCGACGTCGTCGCCGCCTTCGTCGCCGCCGGCCGCGGCCGCCGCCGCCTCGGCGCGTGGATCGGTCAGCGGGATCGGCTCGACGCCCTCGTCCCAGCTCTCGTCGCGGCGCTCCGCGGTGTCGCGCATGAAGTCCGGCACGTGCGTGCTGTGCGCCGAGACCGCGTGCAGCTCGTGCGCGCCGCGGCGACGCGCCATCGCCTCCGCGTTGGGCGAGTTCTCGACGTGGAAGTGCCCCATGTGGGCGGCGTTGGCGCCCGGGCCGATGATGCGATCGAAGTAGCTCGTCATCGCCCGCGCGATGCCCATCATCACCTCCGCGTGGGTGCGCGAGCCCATGTGGTCGGCGTAGTCGAACCAGTCGGACTCGCCGCTGCGGATGTCGTCGCGGTCGTGGCCGGCGCGCGCGGGGTAGCCGCTGCGCAGGTGGATGATCGTGCCGTCGGAGAACGTGAAGCCCGTGATGTCGCACGCCATGCCCATCGGGTGCGTGTCGGCGGGGCTCATCGCCGAGCGGAGGAAGCCGGCGGTCCACATGCGCGTCACCCCCTGGCCCGCCATCGCCTGCAGGAAGCGGAGCATGTTGCGGGCGAAGACCGGATCGAGGTGCATGCTGAGATCGCCGTCGCTGTCGCCCTCGCGGCGGGTGCTGGTCTCGCCGGGCGTCAGCGCGTTGCCGGCGTTGTTGGTGACCTCGACGCCGGACTGGTGCAGGTCGACGTACACCGCGTCGCGGTTGACGTTGACGATGCCGCCCTCGTATCCGGACGTCATGCGCTCGGCCTGCTCGATCGTCGTCGGCGAGCCGCCGCCGCGTCGACCGCGCGCGAGCAAGCCGCTGAACACGCCGTGCCAGGCGCGCGCCTCGGAGAGCACCTGCGACCAGTCGGACGCGCCGCTCGGCGGCCGCGGCCAGCGCACGGTCAACGAGTGCCGGATGAGGTCGGGCGGCGGATCGAGCGGATCGGACGCGCCGTCGCCGAGGTGATCGCCGATCGCGGCGAGCGCGGCCTGCAGCCGCGGCAGGGCCGCGTCGCGCTGC
>JAIOII010001282.1 GCA_019912685.1 Kofleriaceae bacterium | reverse complement strand
CGAGGATGCTGCCGAGCCACCAGGCGGCGCCGCCTATGGCCTCTACTACCTCGTCTTCGGCGCCGCCTGGTGGCGCGGCAGCATCCTCGTCGGCGGCGTAGATGACGGGCACGAGCGCGCCGGCGAGCACGTCGCGCGCCTCGAGGTGGAAGGCGAGGAGCGCCCAGTCGGCGAGGCCGAAGCCGACGAGCGCGACGCCCGCGAGGTAGATGACGAACGGGCGGCCGAACCTGCGGTTCGTGTCGTCGTCGTCGTCGCCGGCGGGCGCGAGCGCGCGCGGGTCCGGGAACTTCGCGCGCGCGGCGAGCAGCGTCAGCACGCTCAGGAGCGCCGGGATCGCGAGCAGGACGAACGCCCACCGGTAGCCCTCGAGCGTGTCGCCGCGCCACCAGAGCACGGCGGCGACCGACAGCGGGCCGATGACGGCGCCGAGCTGGTCCATCGCCTCGTGGAGCGCGAAGCTCTTGCCGTGGCCGACCTCGGCGGCGGCGAACGAGAGGATCGTCGAGCGCGCCGGGTTGCGCACGGCCTTGCCCAGTCGCTCGAGCACGACGAGCGCGGCGACCGCCTGCCAGCTGCCGGCGACGGCGAGGAGCGGCACCGCCACGAGGTTCGTCGCGTAGCCGGCGATCGTGAGCGCCCAGTAGGCGCGGGTGCGATCGGCGACGCGGCCGGTCACGTAGCGCAGGCCGTAGCCGACGAGCTCGCCCGAGCCGGCGACGACGCCGACCGCGGTGGCGCTCGCGCCGAGGTGCGCGAGGTACGGGCCGACGGAGCTGCGCATGCCCTCGTAGCAGGCGTCGGCGAAGAGGCTGACGAGACCCATCAGCACGACGAACGCGAGCGCCGCGCGCTTCCGGTCGCCGCTGCCGCCTTCGCTCACGCGTCCTCCGTGCCGAGCGCCGCCCTTGCCGCCGCGGTCAGCGGATACACGTCCTCGCGCGGCAGGACGAGCGCGCCGTCGCCGCCCTCGCGCCAGCGCGCGTGCTGCTCGCGGCAGAAGGCGCTCACGTCCTCGATGCGCACGATCCAGTCCCGCGCGTAGCTGCGGAGCGCGGCGCCGCGGAGCCCGAGCTGGACGGCGCGGCGCTCGACCGGCGCGCCCGACGGACCGTGGTCCGGGTCCCACTGGAGGCGCACGTCGGAGCCGGCGACCGCGGCCTGCCACGCGGCGTGGTCGGCGTGGCGGTGCGGCCAGAACGTCGACGGGACCGCCGCCTCGAGGAGCTGGTCGAACGCCGCGCGCCGCAGCCACACTGCGAGGACGACCTCGAGCCGGGCGCGCAGCGCCCCCGGCCGCGCAGCGGACGGCGCCGGCGAAGCCGGCGGGCGACAGCCGAGCGAAGCAAGGACCTCCTGGCCCTCCTTGGTGCCCCAGCCGCTGCGGAACATCATCCAGAGGAAGTTGGGCTTCACCCAGCTCATGCGGCCGAGCGAGAACTCGCCGCCGAAGTAGCCGTGGGCCGCGGCGAAGTGTCCGATCGCCGGACGGTAGGCCTGGTACACGACCACGCGCTCGTCGTCGAACTGCGCCATCACGTGCCGCCCGTGCCGCGGCCAGCGCGTCCGCTGCGCGACGTAGGGTTCGAGGGACAGCGCGCTCGACGACATGGCGCGAGGAGGGTAGCGTGAGACATGTCCCGACGTACCGTCCTCGCCGCCGTGTCGCTCGCGTCCGTCCTCGGCGTCGGCCTCGCGGCCTGCGGCAACGACAAGCCCTCGGCCTCCGCCGCCGCGGAGCGCCCGCCGGCGCCACACCGGCCGACCGCCGACGTCGACGTGCCGACCGCGAAGCAGCTCATCGCCGAGGGCGCGACCGTGATCGACGTCCGCATGGCCGACGAGTTCGCCGACGGCCACCTGCCGGCCGCGCGCAACATCCCGCACGACGAGGTCGGCGCGCGCGCCGCGGAGATCGCGCAGGCCGCCGGCGGCAAGGACAAGCCGGTGGTCGTCTACTGCGGCACCGGGCCGCGCGCGTCGATCGCCAAGGCCACGCTCGAGGCCGCCGGCTTCACGGCGGTCGTGAACGGTGGCGGCTTCCGCGCCCTGCGTGCACCATGAGCGCCGCCATGACCACCCACGATGCCCGCATCGACGACGTGCTCTCCGTCTGGTTCGGCGCAGCCGACGATCCGCCCGCCGCGCGCCAGCAGCGCTGGTTCATGCCCGACCCGGCGTTCGACGCCGAGCTGCGCGGCCGCTTCGGTGACCTCGTCGAGGCCGCGGCGCGCGGCGAGCTGGACGCGTGGCAGGCGACGGCGCGCGGCGCGCTCGCGCTGGTCATCGTGCTCGATCAGTTCC
>JAIOII010001281.1 GCA_019912685.1 Kofleriaceae bacterium | reverse complement strand
TGCGGCACCGCGATCGGCACGAGCTGCCGCTGCGCGACGGGCACGGTCGTGCGGAAGCGCGCGTCGGGCTTCATGTTGCGCGTCGCGTGGGCGCCGAGCAGGAGCCCGCCCCAGGCGCCGCCCAGCGTGAGGCTCGCGGCGCGCAGCTCGGGGATCTCGTGCGAGCCGGCGTGGCTGCACACGGCGAGCGCCTGATCGCGCAGGCAGTGGCCGTCCTCGAGGAGCAGCACCGCCTCGCCGTCGAGGTCGTCCTCGCGCAGGCGGGCGCGCCGCGCGAGCCGGTGCGTCATCGGCCCGGCGAACACGAAGTCCTCGCGGTAGAGCGGGATCGCGGCGAGGTCGCCTTGCACCGGCAGGGCGAGGATCGCGGCGTCGAGCCGTCCGTCGTCGAGCTGCGCGAGCAGCCGCGCCGTCTGCTCCTCGCGCAGGACGAGCCGCAGCTTCGGATACGCGACGCGCACGGCCGGCAGCACGAGCGGCAAGAGGTACGGCGCGATCGTCGGGATGACGCCGAGCCGCAGCGTGCCGGTGAGCGGCTGTGCCGCCGTGCGCGCGGCCTCGATGACCTGCGCGGCCTGCGTGAGCGTCGCGCGCGCCCGCGCCACGATCTCGGCGCCGGTCGGCGTGACGAGCACCTTGCGGCGGTCGCGCTCGAAGATCTGCGCGCCGAGGGCGTGCTCGAGCTGCGCGATCTGCGCGCTCAGCGCCGGCTGCGTGACCGCGCACGCCTCGGCGGCGCGGCGAAAGCTCCTGTGGTCGGCGACCGCGACGACGTACTCGAGCTGGCGGAGCGTGAGATCCAGGCCCATGACTGATAGGCCCACCTTATCACATCCATCATCTGGCGAGATTGGCCTTATCACGCGGGGACACCCATAGTGCTTCCCATGCTGACCATCGGAGATCGTTTCCCCCAGTTCCAAGGCAAGGCCGTGGTCTCGAACGAGCCCGGCAAGCAGTTCATCGACCTCTCGTCCTCGAGCTACGAAGGCAAGTGGAAGGTCATCTTCTTCTGGCCGAAGGACTTCACCTTCGTGTGCCCGACCGAGATCGCCGGCTTCGGCAAGCTCGATCGCGAGTTCCGCGACCGCGACGCGCAGCTGATCGGCGTCTCGACCGACAGCGAGTTCGTCCACCTCGCGTGGCGGACGCAGCACCCGGATCTGAAGGACCTGCCCTTCCCCATGTACTCGGACCTCCGCCGTGACCTGTCGACGGCGCTCGGCGTGCTCGATCCGGACGAGGGTGTGGCCCGGCGCGCGACGTTCATCGTCGACCCGCAGGGCATCATCCGCTTCGTCGAGGTGACGGACATGAGCGTCGGCCGCAACCCGGCGGAGTCGCTGCGCGTCCTCGACGCGCTGCAGACCGACGAGCTCTGCCCGTGCAACTGGAAGCCGGGCGAGAAGACCCTCAGCGCGGCGTGAGCCGAACGCCTCGAACCCCGGAGAGACCATGACCACGTCGCTCGACCACCTGAAGGAGAAGCTGCCGGATCACGCCCGTGATCTGCGCATCAACCTCGGCGTCGTGTCCGCCGAGGGCACGCTCACCCCGCGCCAGCGCTGGGGCACCGCCCTGGCGTCGGCGCTGGCGGCGCGCAACGCCGAGGTGATCCGGGCGGTCGAAGGCCCGATCGCCCACGTTCAGTCGGCTCCGCCCGAATCCATCTCCTACCGGGGCAGCGCCAGAGGCCTCCAGGACGTATGGATCGCGGTGCGGGCGAGCCTGCGGGAGGTGCTCGAGAACGTGACCCTGGCCGACCTCGCCTCCGGCGACCTGCCCGAGGAAGTGACCAAGCTGGCCGGCTCCAGCGACGCCTGGCAACAGCGCTGAAGGCGCTGCGCGGGGT
>JAIOII010001280.1 GCA_019912685.1 Kofleriaceae bacterium | reverse complement strand
GACGTCGCCGCCGGCGTCGACGAGGATCTGTCGATCGACATCACGCGCCAGCCGGCGCCGTCTCCGGAGCCGGCGCCGCCGACCGGCGGTGACTTCGCGCGCGAGCTGCGCCGCAAGATGTCGGCGATGGCCGAGCGCCTCTTCCGCGGCGCCGATCTGCCGGCGGCGCCGGTGGCGATCGGGCCCGGGCACGATCACCACACCGAGATCGATCTGCGCGGCCTCGTCGACGATCCGGCGATCGCCGGCGGCGCCGAGCCGTACGACCTCGTCGGCGGCGGCGCGACGTTCGTCGGCGGCGAGGAGCACCTCACCAACGCCCAGGGGACCGAGGCGCGCGGCACCGCCGAGGCCGGCGACATCCAGCGCGGGGTGTCGGACGCGGCCGCGCTCATCGCGCGGATGTTCGCCTCCGACTTCACGGGCAAGATCCTCTTCCGCCGCGGCGCCACCGAGCTGGTGATCCACGTCGAGAGCGGGCGGCCGGTCTTCGCGTCGTCGAACCTCGCCCACGATCGCATGGGCGAGCTCCTCCTGCGCGAGGGCAAGATCACCGCCGAGCAGCTCGCCCGCTGCCGCGACCTCGTGCGCGACACAGGCCGCCGCATGGGCGAGATCCTCGTCGAGCGCGGCTTCCTCAAGCGGCGCGAGCTCCTGCCCGCGGTGCGCCGGCACGTCGAGGACATCATCTACTCGCTCTTCGCGTGGGATCACGGCGAGTACCGCATCGTCGCCGGCGACGGCGCGTCGGGCGAGCGCATCCGGCTGTCGCGCCACCCGGCGGCGATGGTGCTCGAGGGCGTGCGGCGCAAGCTCGATCGCGCCACGCTCGAGCGCCTGCTCGGTCCGCAGACCGCGGTGGTCGAGGCCGGCGACCGCGAGAAGCTGGCGGCGATCATCGGCGTCGCCGACCTGTCGGCCGAGGAGCGCGCGGCGCTGGCGGCGTTCGACGGCACGGCCGACCTCGCCCACGTCTCGCGCGCCACCGGCGCCGACCTGCTCAACGTCTACCAGCTCGCGTGGGGGCTGCACCTGCTCGGCCTCGTCACCACGCGCCGCCGCGCCGGCGAGGACGACGGCGACGCGCCGGCGCTCGTCGGCGAGTCGGACCTGGCGATCGATCGCGAGCGCGTGCGAGCGCGTCACGCGCTCGTCCTCGACGCCGACTACTTCGCGCTCCTCGGCGTGCGCCGCGACGCGAGCGGGTTCGAGATCAAGCGCGCCTACGAGGCGGCGCGCCGCGACTTCGCCGCGGACACGTTCCCGGCCGAGCTGCGCAAGGAGCTCGCGGTCGAGCTCGACGACATCGCGCAGGTGCTCGACGAGGCCTATCGCGTCCTCCGCGACGACAGCCTGCGCACGAAGTACGTCTCGCACCTGCGCGATTTCGGAGAGGTCGCCTCGTGAGCGCCATGCGCGTCGTCTTCATGGGCTCGCCCGAGTTCGCGGTGCCCGCGCTCGAGGCGCTGCTCGCGCACCACGAGGTCGCGCTCGTGGTCACGCAGCCCGACAAGCCGGCGGGGCGGGGCGGCAAGCTCGCGGCGCCGCCGGTGAAGGTGGTCGCCGAGCGCGCCGGCGTCCCGGTCGATCAGCCGCGCAGCGCGCGCGCGCCGGACTTCGCCGAGCGC
>JAIOII010001279.1 GCA_019912685.1 Kofleriaceae bacterium | reverse complement strand
TCGCGCGAGCCCGCGCCGCAGATCAAGCCGCCGCTGCCGGTCGCGGCGCCGCCCGCCGACGCGGAGACGATCACCGGCGTCGAGGGCGGCCCGCGCGCCGTCATCCACATCAAGCGGCTCGCGTCCGGCAACGGGCCCCGGCCGCAGCGCAACGACACCGTGAAGCTGAACTTCACCGGCTGGCGCATGTCGGGCGAGACCTTCGTCACCACGACGGTGCGCAAGCGACCGGTGGAGCAGTCGCTCGCGCGGCTCGCGCCCGGCTTCGCCGCGGCGGTCGTATCGATGCAGAAGGGCGAGCGCGCGATGGTGTGGATCCCGCCCGAGCTCGGCTACATGGGCACGCCGCAGTCGACGCCCGAGACCACGGTGTACGAGGTCGAGCTCGTCGACATCGAGGCCGGTCCGCCGACGCCGCCGAACGTCGCCGCGCCGCCGCCGGACGCGCCGAGGACCGCGTCGGGCGCGCCCTACGAGCGCGTGAAGCGCGGCACGGGCAAGGACAGGCCGCGCTTCCACGATCTCGTCCAGATCGACTACTCGGCGTGGATGGCGACCGGGCGGCTCGTCGACTCGACGGAGGTGACCAGGCAACCGGAGCAGACGTTCGTGTTCCGCAAGCCGCCGGCGATCGAGGAGGTGCTGCGCACGATGGTCGTCGGCGACGTGGTGCGCGTCTGGGTGCCCGAGCGCCAGCTCGAGGTGATGCCGCCGCTCGCGAGCGGCACGCTCTGCTACGAGATCGAGCTCCTGTCGGTGCGCGCGATGACGCCGCCGCCGCCCGTGCCCAAGGACGTCGCCGCGCCGCCGGCCGGCGCGAAGAAGACGGCGAAGGGCGTCTTCTACAAGGAGCTCGCGCCGGGCACCGGCACCGCGAAGCCGGGGCCGACCGAGGGCGTGAAGGTCCACTACACCGGCTGGACGACCGACGGACGCCTCTTCGACAGCTCGATCGTGCGCGGCGAGGCCGCGGCGATGAAGCTCGATCGCGCGCTCCCCGGCCTCGCCGACGGGCTAGAGACCATGACCGTCGGCTCGCGGGCGCGGATGTGGGTGCCCGTCGAGCTCGCGTACCAGGACGCGCCCGGCGCGCCGAAGGGCATGCTCGTCTTCGACGTCGAGCTGCTCGAGATCCTGCCGTGATCACGCCGCCGGATCTCGTCCGCGCCGCCTACGGCTGGAGGGACGCCGAGCTCACGCCGATCACCGGCGGGCTCATCAACGCGACCTTCGCGGTGCGGGAGGGCGGCGCGCCGGTCGCGGTGCTCCAGCGCGTCCACCCGGTGTTCGGCGCCGAGGTGAACCTCGACATCGACGCCGTGACGGCGCACCTCACGGCGCGCGGCCTGACGACGCCGCGCCTCGTGCGCACGCGCGACGGGGCGGCGTACGTCGAGGACGACGGCCACGTCTGGCGCGCGCTCACGTGGGTCGACGGCGTGTCGTTCCATGCCGTGCCCGGCGTCGCGTGGGCGCGCGCCGGCGGCGAGCTCGTCGGCCGCTTCCACCGCGCGGTGCACGACCTCGAGCACACGTACCACTTCGCGCGCGCCGGCGTGCACGACACCGCCGCGCACCTCGGCAAGCTCGACGACCGCCTCCTGCGCCACGCCGAGCCGGCGGAGGCCGCACAGCTCGGCCACGAGATCCTCGACGCCGCGCGCGCGCTGCCGCCGGTGCCGGACCTGCCGCGGCGCCACGCGCACGGCGACCTGAAGATCTCGAACCTGCTCTTCCGCGCGCGCGACGTGCCCGAGGCGGTGGCGCTCGTCGATCTCGACACGCTCGGGCTCCAGACGCTCGCGTTCGAGCTCGGCGACGCGCTGCGCTCGTGGTGCAACCCGCGCGGCGAGGACGCCGGCTCGGTCGCGTTCGAGCTGCCGATCTTCGCGGCGGCGATCGCGGGCTGGCGCGACGTCGCCGGCGACCTGTTCGACGAGGCCGAGCGCCGGTCGATCGTCGTCGGGCTCGAGACCGTGTGCATCGAGCTGGCGGCGCGCTTCTGCGTCGACGCGTTCGACGACGCCTACTTCGGCTGGGATCCGTCGCGCTTCCCGTCGCGGCGCGCGCACAACCTCGTCCGCGCGCGCGGCCAGCTGGCGCTCGGGCGCGCGGTCCGCGCCGCCCGCGACGAGGCGACCGACATCGTGATTGCCGAGTAGATCCGCACCCTTGGCTTTGCGGCGGCGACGCAGCGGCGACTGCAGACGGCTGTCAGCCGGTTCCCGCGATCGCGCTGCCAGGTCTTGCCTCACAATGGGCCGGATGCTCACCCGCCGTCGCGTGGCCCTCGCGCTCACGACCGTCGCCGCCCTCGGATCCAGCGCTCTCGCCGTCCAGCCGCCGTCACGCACCGGCGCCGGCGGCGCCGGCGGCGGAAGCTCGCTCGCGCGTCGCTCGCACGACGTCGACGCGGTGGTGTTGCCGGCCGCCGGCGTCACGCGCCCGCTGCGCACGCACGTCGACTTCGTGCACCAGGTCGTGCCGGCGAAGCGCGGCGGCGACGAGCCGGGCATGACGCAGTCGAGCTGGGACCGCGCGACCGGCGTGCCGTCGCGCATCTGGGGCAAGGGCCTCGACGTGCCGGGCAGCGTCGCCGACCCCGACGTCGCGGCCGCGGCGGCGTGGCGCTTCCTCGTCGCGCACCTCGATCTCGTCGCGCCCGGCGCGTCGGTCACCGACTTCGAGCTGGTCGCCAACGTCGAGCGCAACGGCCTGCGCACGATCGGCTTCATCCAGCGCCACGGCGGCCTCGCGGTGTTCGGCGGCCAGGTGAGCTTCCGCTTCAAGAACGATCGCCTGTTCGTCGTCGGCTCGGAGGCGCTGCCGGACGTGCGCGTCGAGCAGCCGCGGCGCGTGCGCCCGACCCTCGACCTCCGCCTCACCGCCGCCGCGTCGACGGCGGTCGAGCTCGGGCTCGCCGCCGACCGGGTGAGCGCGACGACGAGCGGGCCGCTCACGAT
>JAIOII010001278.1 GCA_019912685.1 Kofleriaceae bacterium | reverse complement strand
GCGCCGCGATGCAGTGCAGCGACGCGTACAGCTTGTCGTCGCCGTTGACGTCGCCGTCGAGGTCGAGGGTGGCGAGGGCGACCGGCATGCCGGGATCGTCGAGCGTCGCCGAGAGGCAGGCGTTGCCGGCGCCCGCGCCGGCCGAGCAGCCGAGCGGGCCGCTCGAGCTCCACTTCGCCGGTGGCTCGCTGCAGCCGTCGCAGCTGTCGCGGAACCCGGCGTACACGGCGCAGCGCGCCCGCACCGCCTCCGCCGTCGCCGCGTCGAGCGCCGCGCACGTGAGCTCACCGTTCAGCGCGACGCCGACGGCGACCTGGCCGTCGGGGCATGACGTCGCGTTGCCGCCGTCGACGCCGGCGTCCGGACCGACGTCCGGCCCGTCGGTCGCCGGAGGTGCGTCGGGCGTGCCATCCGAGCCCGAGCTCGCACAGGCGGCGAGCGCGACGAGGCAAGGACCGAGGAGGACGACGACCGGGTGGAACTTCACGGGACCGAGTCTACTCGGCGGAGGCGGCGGCGTTGTAGCCGGAGTTGCCGGCGTAGAACTGCTTGGCCCACCGGCGGAAGAGGCCGATGGGCCCGTCGCCGTCGACGAGGACGGGCGGGTGGACGTAGATCTTGTTCTCCCAGATCGGGATGTCCTGCTCGAGCTGGCGCGCGATCTCGCGCTGGAAGGCGGCGCCGACCGTCGACGTCACGCCCTCGTTCACCATCTTCTTCACCGTGAACGCGAAGCGCAGCTCGCAGTAGTCCTCGTCGATCGCGGTCGCCGAGCTGACGAGCAGCGTCTCGACGAGGCCGCGGAAGCGCGTCGTCGTGAAGCCGAAGCCGTGGACGTGGACGTCGATCTCGCCCTTCACCTTGCCCTGCGGCGTCTTCATCAGCGTCTGGGACGTCGAGTGGAGGAGGTGCCCGATCGCCTCGGCGTGCGTCGTCGGCATCTCCTGCGTGCCGTGCAGGTAGAGGAAGTGCGCCGAGTCGACGGAGTTCTCGGCCATCTCCTGGTTATGCGTCTTGATCTTCCAGGAGCGCGTCTCGTACGGCGTCCAGTCGGGGTGGTTGTACTCGGTCAGCTCCGGCACCTCCCACGACGGCGCCTCGCCGGCGGCGTGATGCCAGGTCATGAGGAGCCCGTTCACCTCGCGCAGCGGCCACGTCCCGAGGGTCGCGCGCGGTGGGATCTTCTTGCCGTACGGGATCTCCGTGCACGCGCCCCCGCCGTCGAACTTCCAGGCGTGGAACGGGCACTCGATGCAGTCGCCCTTCACCTTGCCGC
Organism: Kofleriaceae bacterium; assembly: GCA_019912685.1. Taxonomy (GTDB): domain Bacteria; phylum Myxococcota_A; class Polyangia; order Haliangiales; family Haliangiaceae; genus UBA2376. The sequence goes on along the minus strand of JAIOII010001278.1, from coordinate 3,951 downwards.
CGTGGCCGAGGTGCGCCCCGAGGTGCGGGCAGTGCGCGTCGAGGAGCTTGGCCTCGCCCGCCTCCGTGCGGAACAGGACCAGGTCCTTGCCGAAGTAGCGCAGCGGCTTGACGGCGCCCGGCGCGAGCTCGTTCGCGTACGCGACCTGGAACCAGCCATTGGGGTAGCGGGGCATGGGGAACCGGCTCATCGTGTTCGTGACTGAAACATGTTTCACTCGGCCGGGCAAGCAGGTAAGCTGGGAAGGCGATGATGACCTCGACCAACGAAGGCGGAAGCATCCTCCGCTGGCTGCACCGGAAGGCCGGCGCTCCCGACGGTGCGAGCGATCCGGGAGCGTACGATCGGGACGCCGTCACGCAGATCCTGCGCTTCGCGGGCAGGTTCTTCGGACCGGGCCGCTACTTCGATCTCGACGTGCGCGGGATGGAACATGTTCCACAGAAGCCGGTCATGGTCGTGTCGAACCACTCGGGCGGGACGAGCATCCCCGACGTCTGGGGCTTCGGCTTCGCCTGGTACGAGCGCTTCGGGCTCGAGCGTCCGATCCACCCGCTCGCGCACGAGATGGTGCTCTCGACGAGGACGACGGCCCGCTTCTTCGGCCGCCTCGGCGTCCTGCGCGCCGGGCGCGGCGTGGCGAAGGACGTCCTGACGACGTGGGGGCGCGACCTGCTGGTCATGCCGGGCGGCGACGTCGACACGTGGCGCCCGTATCGCGATCGCTATCGCGTCCAGTTCGGCGGCCGCACCGGCTACGCGCGCACGGCGATCGCCGCCGGCGTGCCGGTCGTGCCCGTCGCCAACGCGGGGCCGCACTCGACGCTCTTCGTCCTCACCGACGGGCGCCGCTTCGCCGAGCGCATCCGGCTGCGCGAGCTCACGCGCGCCAACGTCTTCCCGATCTCGCTGTCCCTGCCCTGGGGCCTCACCATCGGCCCGTGGCCCCACCTGCCCCTTCCCGGCACCTTCCGCTACCGCTTCGGCGCGCCGATCGTGCCGCCGCCGCTCGCGCCCGGTGAGGCGCCGTCCGACGACGACGTCCTCGCCCTCGACGCCGCCGTCCGCGCCGCCGTGCAGGGGCTCCTCGACGATCTGCGGCGCGAGGCCGGGGAGCGGCTGTCGTGAGCGCGCCGCCGCCGCCGTCCTACGTGCCCGGCCACGGGCTGCTCGCCGGCAAGACCGTGCTCGTCACCGCCGCCGCCGGGACCGGCATCGGGTTCGCGGTCGCGAAGCGCGCCGTCGAGGAGGGCGCGCGCGTCATGATCAGCGACATCCACGATCGCCGCCTCGCCGAGGCGGCCAAGGAGCTCGGCGGGGTCCCGTCGGCGCGCTGCAACGTCGCCGTCGAGGCCGACGTCGCCGCGCTCTGGGAGGCCGCCGACCGCGAGCTCGGGCACGTCGACGTGCTCGTCAACAACGCGGGGCTCGGCGCGACCGCCACCGTCGTCGAGATGACCGACGAGCAGTGGCAGAACGTCCTCGACATCTCGCTCACCGGCACGATGCGCATGACGCGCGCCGCCCTCCGGCGGATGATGCCGCGCAAGGCGGGCGTCATCGTCAACAACGCGTCGGTGCTCGCGTGGCGCGCCCAGGCCGGACAGTCGGCGTACGCCGCCGCCAAGGCCGGCGTCCTGGCGCTCACGCGCTGCGCCGCGATCGAGGCCGCGGCGGCGGGCGTCCGCATCAACGCGGTGTCGCCGAGCCTCGCCTTGCACAAGCACCTCGTGAAGGTGACGAGCCAGGACGTCCTCGACACGCTCACGTCGCGCGAGGCGTTCGGCCGCGGCGCCGAGCCGTGGGAGGTCGCCAACGTGATCGTGTTCCTCGCCAGCGACTACGCGACGTACCTGACCGGCGAGGTCATCTCGGTCTCGAGCCAGCACCCGTAACCGGAACGACAGGACATGGCGCTCAACCAGGACAGCCTCGGCGCCGTCGGCGAGCCCTTCGAGCTCGTCGTCGAGCGCGGCAAGATCGGCGAGCTGGCGCTCGCGGTCGGCGCGCAGGACCTCACCCGTCCCGTGCCCACCTTCTTCACCACGATGTTCCACTGGGAGCGGCTGCGCCCGGGGAGCAACCCCTGGGACCGGGTCGGGATGAGCGAGGAGCGCGGCATGCACGCCGAGCAGGAGTACGTGTTCCACGGCCCGCCGCCGCCGGTGGGCACGAAGCTCGTCTGCACCTCGCGCATCGAGTCGATCACCGCGAAGCAGGGCAAGCGCGGCGGGACGCTGACGTTCGCCGTGATGGTGACCGAGATGCGCGACGAGACCGGCGCCTTGCGGGTCGAGGCGCGCATGACCGGCGTGGAGACGGAGGTCGCACCGTGACCTTGCCGCCGCCGCGCACCCTCGGCCCGATCACGCGCACCGACGTCGTGCGCTACCAGGGCGCCTCGGGCGACCTGAACCCGGTGCACCACGACGAGCCGTTCGCGACCGGCGCGGGCTTCCCGGCGCCGCTCGTCGTCGGCATGTACCCCGCGGGCGCGATGTTCGCCTGGGCGAGCGACGCGCTCGGCGCCGACAACGTGCGCCGCGTGCGCTGCCGCTGGCAGGCGCCGGTCTTTCCCGGCGACGTCCTCACGATCAGCGGGACGATCGTCAAGGAGTACGAGGAAGGCGCCGAGCCGCGCGTCGACCTCGAGCTGGTCGCCACGAAGCAGGACGGCGCGGTCGCGGTGCGCGGCTGGGCCACGTTCGTCAGGAGCGTTCCATGAAGCTCGGATTGATGGTCGGATACTCGGGCGCCAAGGTCGCGATCGACATGGCGCCGATCCTCGAGGCCGAGCGCCTCGGCTACGACTCGGTGTGGACCGCGGAGGCCTGGGGCTCCGACGCGGTGAGCCCGCTCGCGTGGATCGCGGCGCAGACGACGAAGATCAAGCTCGGCACCGCGATCATGCAGCTGCCGGGACGGTCGCCGGCGAACGCGGCGATGACGGCGATGACGATGGACGCGCTCTCGAAGGAGCGCTTCATCCTCGGGCTCGGCACGAGCGGGCCGCAGGTCGTCGAGGGCTGGCACGGCGTCGCGTGGAACAAGCCGCTCACGTGGCTGCGCGAGTACGTGACGATCGTTAAGACGATCCTCGCGCGCGAGGCGCCGCTCGTGTTCCAGGGCGAGCGCTACCGCATCCCGTACGACGGGCCGGGCAGCGCCGGGCTCGGCAAGCCGCTCAAGAGCATGGTGCACGGGCGCAAGGACATCCCGATCTTCGCCGGCGCGATGGCGCCGCTCGGCCAGGAGCTGTGCGGCGAGCTGTGCGATGGCATCCTGCTCACGTGCATGCACCCGGGGCGGCCGGAGGTCATCCTCGACCGCGTGCGGGCCGGGCGCGCGAAGGTCGGCAAGACGCTCGACGGCTTCGAGGTGGCGCCGACGGTGGCGGTCGCCGTCGGCGACGACGTCGAGGCGCTGCGGCGGCCCTTCCGCGAGCAGCTCGCGCTCTACATCGGCGGCATGGGCGCCAAGGAGAAGAACTTCTATCGCGAGTACCTCTCGCGCGTCGGCTACGAAGCGGAGTGCGCGAAGATCCTCGAGCTGTTCATGTCGGGGCAGCGCAAGGAGGCGGTCGCCGCGGTCAGCGACGACATGATCGACACGCTCTACCTGATCGGGCCACCCGGCCGCATCAAGGAGCGGTACGCGGCGTGGAAGGACTCGGGCGTGACCACGCTCATCGTCGGCGCGCAGCAGCTCGAGGCGATCCGCGTGATGGCGGAGATCGCCCTGTGAGGCGGCCGTGAGGATCGGCCTGCTCGGCGGCACCGGCAAGGAGGGGCGCGGCCTCGCCCTGCGCTGGGCGCGAGCCGGACACGAGCTCGTGATCGGCTCGCGCGATCCGGCGAAGGGCGACAACGTCCGCGCGGCGGACGCCGACGTCGTCGTCGTGTGCGTCCCGTATCCCGGCCAGGCCGAGACGCTGCGCGAGCTCGCGCCGCG
>JAIOII010001277.1 GCA_019912685.1 Kofleriaceae bacterium | reverse complement strand
GTCCGAGCCCAAGTTACAGTGAAGAAACCTCGTGAATCGGTTCACCAGCCGCTGCACGCGCCCGACGCCCCGAGGGTGACGACGGCCAGGAGCCAGCGGCTGGTGAACCGATTCACGAGGTTTCTTCACTGTAACTTGGGCTCGGACGCTCTGGTAAGGTGCCGCACGCCATGACCAAACCCATCCGCAAGGTCGCCGTTATCGGCTCCGGTGTCATGGGCGGCGGTATCGCCGCTCACCTCGCCAATGCCGGAGTTCCGGTGCTGCTCCTCGATCTGAAGGACTACGCCGCCACCGCGCTCGACAAGCTCAAGAAGTCGAGGCCGGCGTCGTTCAGCCACGTGCGCAACGCCGTCCTGGTGCAGACCGGGAACCTCGAGACCGATCTCGCGAAGGTCGCCGACTGCGACCTGATCGTCGAGGCGATCATCGAGAAGCTCGAGATCAAGCGCGACCTGTTCGCCAAGCTCGACGCGCTGCTCACCGGCGACACGATCGTGGCGTCGAACACGTCGGGCCTGCGGATCGCGGACATGATGGTCGGGCGCAGCGAGCGCTTCCGCCAGCACTTCCTCATCACCCACTTCTTCAACCCGCCGCGCTACATGAAGCTCCTCGAGCTCGTCGCCGGCGCCGACACGTCGGACGCGGTCAAGGAGCGGATCGAGGCGTGGGGCAAGGAGCAGATGGGCAAGGGCATCGTGTGGGCGAAGGACACGCCCAACTTCGTCGCCAACCGCATCGGCACGCACTCGATGATGGCGGCGATCCACCTGATGCTCGAGAAGGGTCTGGCGCCCGAGGATCTCGACGCGATCACCGGCGTGCCGATGGGGCACCCCAAGAGCGCGAGCTTCCGCACCGGCGACCTGGTCGGCCTCGACACGCTCGTGCACGTCGTCGACAACTGCCACGCGAGCCTCACGGCCGACGAGGACCGCGAGGTCTTCACCGTCCCACCCTACATCCGCGAGATGATCAAGAAGGGTCAGCTCGGCGACAAGACCAAGGGCGGCTTCTACAAGAAGGTCGGCAAGGACATCCACACGCTCGATCCCACGACCGGCGAGTACCGGGCCAAGGGCGGCAGCGAGGACATCGCCAAGGCGTGCAAGAAGATCGGCAAGACCGAGGATCCCCGCGCGCGCGTGAAGGCGCTGGTCGCGACCGCCGAGCACGGCATCGGCGAGTTCGCGTGGAAGGCGCTGTCGAAGGGCCTCGCGTACGCGGCCCGTCGCATCGGCGAGATCACCGACGATCCCAAGGCGATCGATGACGGCATGAAGTGGGGCTACAACTGGGAGCTCGGCCCGTTCGAGACCTGGGACGCGCTCGGCTTCGCCGAGACCACGGCGCGCATGAAGGCCGACGGCATCGCGCTGCCCGGCTGGGTGGACAAGATGGTCGCCGCCGGCGCCAAGGGGTTCTATGACGGCGACCGCGTGTGGTCGCCGGCCAAGGGCGACTACGTCCGCCGCGCCGCCGATCCGCGCGAGGTCACGCTCGACGTCCTGCGCAAGGGCGGGGCGCCGGTCTTGAAGAACGCGGGCGCCGAGGCGTGGGACCTGGGCGACGGCGTCCTCGGCCTGACCTTCAAGTCCAAGTCGAACTCGATCGATGCCGACGTGATCAAGATGATCCACGACGCGGTCGACAGGGCCGAGGCCGAGTTCCGCGGCCTCCTCGTCTACAACACGGGCGAGCACTTCTGCGTCGGCGCCAACCTGTTCGCGGTCGTGATGGCGGCCGGCCAGAAGCAGTGGGACGGCCTGCGCGAGATGATCCGCGGCTACCAGTACGCGACCCAGCGCATGAAGTACGCGACCGTGCCGGTCGTGGCGGCGCCGTTCGGCATGACCGTCGGCGGCGGCCTCGAGCTGTGCTTCGGCGCCGACTCGGTGCAGGCGGCGCTCGAGACGTACGCGGGCCTCGTCGAGGTCGGCGTCGGCCTCATCCCCGGCGGCGCCGGCACGCTCAACATGCTGTGGCGCTCGCTCGAGGGCGTGCCCGAGGGCGTCGAGGTCGACACCTACGCGTTCGTCACGCAGGTGTTCAAGAACATCGCGCTCGCCAAGGTGGCGCTGTCGGCCGACGAGGCCAAGGCCGCCGGCTTCTTCCGGGCGAACGACGGCGTGTCGTTCGACCGCGCGCGCCAGCTCTGGGAGGCCAAGCAGCGCGTCATCGGGCTCGCGCAGAGCGGCTACCACCCGCCGTCGCCGCGCGCGTACAAGCTGCCCGGCGAGAGCGGCATGGCGACCCTGAAGATGATGGTGAACACGCTGGTCGCCGGCGGCTACGCCAGCGAGCACGACGCCAGGATCGCGATGAAGCTCGCCGAGGTCCTGTGCGGCGGCGCGAACGGCAACGTCGGCCCCAACTCCGAGGACAAGATCCTCGAGCTCGAGCGCGAGGCCTTCCTCTCGCTGTGCGGCGAGCCGCTCAGCCAGGCGCGCATGCAGTACATGCTGCAGCACAACAAGCCGCTCCGGAACTGACCCACCAACCCACCAGAGAGAAGACCATGAACGAGATCGTCATTGCAGAAGCTGTGCGTTCGGCGGTGGGTCGCGGCCACAAGGGCACGTTGGCCACCAAGCGTCCCGACGAGCTGGCGGCGGACGTGATCCGCGGGCTCATCGCGCGCGTGCCGCAGGCCAAGGGCCACATCGACGACGTCGTCCTCGGCTGCGCCATGCCTGAGGGCGAGCAGGGCCTGAACGTCGCGCGCCTCATCGCGCTCGCCGCCGACCTCGGCATCGAGGTCCCGGCGCAGACCATCAACCGGTTCTGCTCGAGCGGGCTCCAGGCGATCGCGACGGCCGCCGGCCAGATCGCGATCGGCACGTCGGACGCCGTCATCGCCGGCGGTGTCGAGTCGATGACCTATGTGCCGATGACCGGCTTCCACCTCTCGGCGTCGCCCGAGCTGATGGACACGATGCCGACGGCGAACACGCCGATGGGCATCACCGCCGAGAACGTCGCCAAGAAGTTCGGCATCACGCGCCAGCAGCAGGACGAGCTGGCGTACAAGAGCCAGCAGAAGGCCAAGGCGGCGCTCGAGAAGGGCGTGTTCAAGGACGAGATCGTGCCGGTGCGCGCGATCTCGTACGACGCCAAGGGCAACCGCGTGTACAAGGACTTCGTCGTCGACGAGCTGCCGCGCCCCGAGACGACGCTCGAGGGCCTCGGCAAGCTGCCGCCCGCGTTCGCGCAGGGCGGCTCGGTGACGGCGGGCAACTCGTCGCCGATCTCCGACGGCGCGGCGGCGGCGCTCGTGACCAGCAAGGCCAAGGCGGCGGAGCTGGGCGTGAAGCCGCTCGGCTGGTTCCGCAGCTTCGTCACCGTCGGCGTCGACCCGGCGATCATGGGCATCGGCCCGCTGCCCGCGGTGCAGAAGCTCCTGAAGAAGAACGGCCTCACCGTCGCGGACATCGACCTCTTCGAGATGAACGAGGCGTTCGCGTGCCAGGCCTTCTACTGCCAGCGCGAGCTCGGCATCCCCGACGAGAAGCTGAACGTGAACGGCGGCGCGATCGCGCTCGGCCACCCGCTCGGCTGCACCGGCGCCAAGCTCACCGCGACCGCGCTCTACGAGCTGCGCCGCCGCGGCGGCAAGTACGCCATCGTGACGATGTGCATCGGCGGCGGACAGGGCGCCGCCGGCCTGTTCGAGCGCGCCTGAGCGCCGGACGATCGCGTAGAGTCGCGCCATGCGCGCGATCCGTCCCGCCGCCACCGGCGGCCCCGAGGTGATGACGCTGGGCGAGGCCGAGGACGCGACGCTCGCGCGCGGCCAGGTGCGCGTGAAGGTCGCGTTCGCCGGCGTCAACTTCATCGACGTGTACTACCGCTCGGGGCAGTACCCGGCGCCGGTGCCGCTGCCGCTCGGACGCGAGGGCGCGGGCACGGTGGTGGAGGTGGGCGAGGGCGCGGAGTGGAAGGTCGGCGACCGCGTCGCGTGGTGTGACGTCCCCGGCTCGTACGCCGACCACGTCGTCGCGCCGGGCGACCGGCTGGTGGCGGTGCCGGAGGAGACACGGCTCGATCGCGCGGCGGCCGTGATGCTGCAGGGCATGACGGCGCACTACCTGGTGAAGTCGACGTTCCCGCTGCGCGCCGGCCAGCAGTGCCTCGTGCATGCGGCGGCGGGTGGCGTGGGCCTCTTGCTGTGCCAGCTGGCGCGGCAGATCGGCGCCGAGGTGTTCGGCACGGTCTCGACCGACGAGAAGGCGGCGCGCGCGCTCGCCGCCGGGTGCACGCACGCGATCCGCTACGACCAGGTCGACTTCGCCGAGGCGGTGCGGAAGGGTGGGGGCGGGGGCGTCGACGTCGTGTACGACTCCGTCGGCAAGTCGACGTTCGACAGGAGCCTCGACTGCTTGCGCCCGCGCGGGATGATGGTGCTGTTCGGGCAGTCGAGCGGGGCGGTGCCGCCGGTGAACCTCCAGGTGCTCAACCTGAAGGGCTCGCTCTACGTGACGCGTCCGACGCTCGGACACTACACCGCGACGCGCCAGGAGCTCCTCGCGCGCGCCGGCGACGTCCTCGGCGCGGTCGGGCGCGGCGAGCTCGGCGTGCGCATCGACCGCGTGCTGCCGCTCGCCGACGCCGCGGAGGCGCACCGGCTGCTCGAGGGCCGCGCGACGAGTGGCAAGCTTCTGCTGGAGGCCGGACGATGAACCTGCGCGCCGGGACGATCGGGGTGAGTCTCGCGTCGGTGATGCTGGCCGCGTGTGCGTCGAGCGGGACGATGCAGGCGGCGCGTGACGCGCGTTATCAGGGCGACCGGAGCGCGATGCTCGAGACGGTGGTCGAGACCGTGCAGGCCGGCTACGAGGTCGTGAACCTGAACCCGGAGACCGGGCTCATCGTCACGCGCGATCGCTGGTACGAGAAGGACGGCACGTTCGAGGACAAGAAGGCGAACGAGGTCGGCATCATCGTCGAGGACGGCAGCATCCTGCTTCGCTACGAGGTGCACCTCCTCACCGCCGGCCCGGAGTACAGGGTCGAGGTCACGCCGGTGATCGCGCAGTTCCGGAACGGCTACGCCGCGCCGTTCAAGCTGAAGCCCGATAGCCTCGAGGTCCCCGGCTGGATCCACGGCAAGACCGAGAAGCTCACCGTCGCGATCTACGACGCCCTCGCGAGGTACCGCGTGGGCGCGCCGGGCGCAGGTCAATAGCGCTCGCAGATGAACGGCCGCGCGTCGCCGCACTCGAGGTCGTTCCACAGGCTGCTGGTGCGCAGCTCGACGCAGTCCTCGCCGTCGTCGTCGTTGGGCTCGCCGGAGTCCCAGTTCTCGTAGAGGCCGCCGACCGCGACACCGTTCGAGCGGCCCTGCCAGAACTGCGCGCCGTCGTGCCAGCGCCACTCGTTCTCGACGGGGCCATCGGTCCCGCCGAGCCACACGTTCACGTTGCCGATCGCGGAGGTCGTCGTCGTGCGCAGGTACGTGTTCTCGGCCTGATCGTCGACGCGCGCCGTCCGGAATTGCTCGGTCGTGCACCGCACGGTCGCGGCCGCGTGGCTCGACGCGACGGCGCAGAACAGGTAGCGCCGGCCGTCCTCGGGGCGCACGCGCACGACGCACCCCGACGAGCACATCTCGGTCGTCGCCGACGAGCAGTCGTTGTCGAGCCCGTCGCACACCTCCGTGCCGCCGGGGAAGACCAGCGGCTGCGTGTCGTCGCAGTCGTCGCCGACCGCCACGTGCCCCGCGGGCGCCTCGCACGCGATCACGCGGACGGCGGGATCGCCGTGGCTGTCGCCGTCGGTGTCCGCGTACCAGACGTCGTCGCACTCCATGACGTCGACCGCCGCGTCGACCGGCTCGCCCGCACCGTCCTCGGCGGCGTCGACCGCCGTTCCGGAATCGGCCTTCGCGCATGCCGCGAGCGCGCCCGCGGCGACGACGAGCGCGAGCTTCGCGGGACGCCGCACGAGCGCGAGCCTATCACGCACGTCGCCGATCTCCGCTCGGCCTCTTGAATCGGCAGATGTGATGGTCAGGCCGCCGACCGCGCTGCGCGCTCAGCGCGCGGGGGCGCGGTCGTTCACGTACTCGAGGCCGATCATCGGCAGGATCGGCAGGCCCTTCGTGTAGCTCGGGCGATCGAGCTCGTGGTCCCAGCCGGCGTCCTCGACGTTGTCGCGCAGGGGCCACGTCGCGTGCTGGAGGTCGAGGAAGAGCTTCAGCGTGCCCCAGCCGCGCTTCCAGGCGCGGTCGGCGCGCACGTCGAGCTGGATGAAGTCGGGCAGCCGCTGCGAGAGCGGGCGGCCGGTGAGCTCGGCGCCGTTCTCGGTGGTGGCGACGATCGGCGTGTACGGGTTGCCGGTGACCAGGCGGAAGCGCGCGCCGAGCTGCCACTTGCCGACGAGCACGGAGCCGACGAGCGACAGGTTGTGGGTCTGATCGAGCTGGTACGCGCGCCAGCCCTCGAAGCGCGTCGGGTCGTCCTTGCGGCGCGCCCTGGCGAACGTGTACGAGCCCCAGCCGAGGAAGCGGCCGACCTGGTGCCGGACGCCGAGCTCGACGCCGTACGCGACGGAGGCGCCGACGTTGTCGCGGTACTCGAACGACCCGAGCTGCTCCTCGAGGAGCTCGAGCATCACGGCGCCGAGGCCGCTGCGGGGCTCGTTCGACGTCTCGAAGTTCTTGCCGGGCGGCGGCAGCACGGCCGTCGGCTGGTTCCAGCCGCGATGGAAGAAGCCGGTCACGCCGAGCTGCATGCCGAGCGGGCCGACGGTCTCGACGCCCGCCGACGTCTGCAGCGTGACCGCGCTATCGAGGTCGGGGTTGCCGTAGTCCGGATCGGTGTCGGCGGCGGTCGGCGGCTGGTGATAGAGGCCGACCGACTCGCGCACGACGAGCTTCGGCGACAGCGTGTGCGTCACCTGGAGCCGCGGATCGAGCACGACCTCGTCGGACAGCCCGTAGCGCTCGAGGCGGAGGCCCGGCTTCACGACCAGGCGATCGCCGGCGACGCGGTACCGGCCCTCGACCCAGAGGCCGACGTCGACGGACCAGCGATCGACGTTCCGGGTCATCGCCTCCGGCAGATCGCCGTCGACGGACTCGTTCTCGTCGCCGAACGAGAGCCGGCCGTGGCGACCGCCCTGCACGTCGAGCCCGGCGGCGACGTGGCCCCACGGCGCGTCGCGCATGAGGTCGGCGCGGACGCCGACCGGCCACAGCGTGCGCGACAGCTCCGACTCCTCCTCGCCGGTCAGCGGGTCGCCTTCGTCGGCGAACGAGAGCACGTCGCGCCCCGCCCACGGCGTCACGGAGTACGTCGTCGCGCCGCGCTGGCGCCGGTAGCGCGCGCCGGCGCGCACGAACGCCTGCGTGAAGCTCGCGCGGTCGTCGGCCATGCGGTCGTTCGAGGTGAACAGCCACAGGGTGAGCAAGCCGCGCTTGCGAGCGTCGCCGGTGTCCCAGCGGAGCTGCGCGTCGTAGTAGCGCGGCAGGAAGCGCTCCTCCTCGGGGAGAACCGCGCGCAGGATCCCGTCGATGTACGAGCGGCGCACGCCGATCGAGATCGCGCCGGCGCGACGTGAGCGTCACGAGGCCGCCCTGGCCGCGGCCGTGCTCGGCGCCGTGGCCGCCGTTCTGCATCTCGAGGCCGTCGAGCATCGTCGCCGGGTAGAACGACGCGAGGCCGAAGAAGTGAAAGGCGAGGGGGACCTCGATGCCGTCGAGGTACACGTTGGTGTCGCGCGGGCTCTGGCCACGGACGACGAGGCCGCCGAGGCCGAACGGGATGCGGGCGACGCCGGGCAGGCTCTGCACCGCCTTGAGCACGTCGTTGCCGGCGCCGGGGAGCGCGCGGATCTGATCGGGCGTCAGCTCCCAGGCCGCCGGGCCCGGGTCGGGCGCGGTGCCCTCGAGCTCGATGACCTCGACGTCGTCCGACAGCGTGAGCTCGATGCGCAGCGCCGTTCCGCTCACCGCCACCATCCGGTCGCCGAAGCCGGCGGCGGTGACGAGGAGCTGCGGCCGGCCGTTCACACGGAGGGTGAACCGACCGCCCGCATCGGTGATGACCGGCTCCCCCTCTCCACCCACGATCACCGCCTCGGCGATGGGCTCGCCGCTCCCGCCGTCGACGACGACGCCCGTGATCTCGCGCGGCTCGGCGTGCGCGACGATCGCGCTCGCGGCGATCGCCGCGACGGCGGTGGGGAGGAACCGCGGCATCGCGCGCGTGCGGAGCAACACCGGTGCCATATGGCCCCTGCTACGACCGCTGGCATCGCCCGGCAGTTGCCCGTCTCGCGTCCTTCGACTCGAACGGGGTCTCGGCCTTACCCTTACCCTTACCCTTACCCTTCTACCTCTTCAGGTCTCTACCCCTCCGCGAGCTTCTTCAGCGCGACGTGCTCGGGCATCGCCAGGAACGTCGCGCGCGCGGCGGCATCCGACAGCCCCGCGGCCGCCGCCTCGACGCGCGCCCAGCC
>JAIOII010001276.1 GCA_019912685.1 Kofleriaceae bacterium | reverse complement strand
AGACCACGGTCCAGGTCGCGACGCGGCCGGCGTCGACCTCGCGCCCGCACACCACGTCGACGACGACGACCGCGCGCGCCATGCGCTCGATGCGCAGCCGCACGGGCACGCCGTGGCGCTCGGTGACCACGACCGTCGACGTGTGCTCGCCCTCGCCGCGCACCGACACCGCGCTCACCGCGCTGTCCTCGCCGGTGAGCTTCCGCAACGACGCGACCACGTGGCCGACGAACCCGTGCCAGACCTCGTCGTCGACGGGCGGGGTCACCGGCACGAACGCGGCCCGCTCCTCCTCGCGCACGCGCACGGCGCCGTCGGCCAGGAGCGTGAGCCCGACGGCGGCGGTGACGAACGAGGCCGGCCACGCGAAGCCGTGGCCGGCGAGCACCAGCATCGCGAGCCCGAAGCCGATCCGCCGCCGCGCCGCGGACGGCGCCGTGATGCACGCGACGGTCGTCCACGTGATCGTGGCGAACGCGAGCAGGTAGAGCGCGATCTGATCCTGCGGCGCGTCGACGCGCAGGTCGAGCCCGAGGACGCGGTTGACCGCCTTCACGGTCTCCGGGTAGTCGACGCGCAGCGCCGCCGCGCCGGCGCCGGCGATGACGAGGGCGATGACGAACGGCAGGACGCGGGTCATCGAGCGCGCGAACGGACGAGGCGCGAGGCAGTACGGCGACGCGATCGCGGCGATGACGAGCGCGTTGCGCGCGAGCCGCCCGATCGACGCGCGGGCCTCGCCGCCGAGCATCTGGTCCTCGGTCCAGATGTACCCGGAGAGGAGCGAGGCCGTGCAGTAGACGAGGATCGGCAGGGCGATGATCGTGGTGCCGATCGCGGCGCCCAGGTCGGCGCGGGCGAGCCACACGCGCACGATGTGATGACCCGCGACGCCGAGCAGCGCGAAGTGCAGGAACGTCTGCACCGCCTCGGGATCGTGGACGGCGGCGATCGCGGTGACCGCCGCCATGGCCGCAGCCGTGACCGCGTCGACCGAGAGCTTGCGGACGCGCTGGGCGAGGACGATCACGCCCATGAGGGCGACGAAGTAGAGGAGGAAGAGCGCGACGTAGTCGAGGACGACGAACCAGGTCGGCGGGACGATCGTCTGCGCCTGGCCCTTGATGAAGACCGGCTTCGGCTCCAGGCCGCGGACGAGGAGCCGACCGATCACGACCTCCGCGACCACGCCGGCGAGCATGACGAGCTCCAGCGACCGGAGACCTGAGCCCGAGCGACGGTCGCGATCCATGCGAAGGGAAAAACGTAGCTTCCACAGCTAGTTGGGTCAAGGCGAAGGCAGGAAACTGGGCTCATCCCCTGCTCCCACGATATCCTACATGTCGTGAAGCTCGGGTCGCTCCTCGCTGTCGTCGCGCTGGCCGCGAGCGCGAGCGCGGCGGCCGCCGACGCGAGGCCGCTCGTCGTGCTCGATCCCGGCCACGGCGGCTCGAACCGGGGCGCGGCGGGCGCCGCGCTCGCGCTCGCGGCCAGCGCGACGACAGCGAGGAGCGACCCGAGCTTCACGACATGTAGGATATCGTGG
>JAIOII010001275.1 GCA_019912685.1 Kofleriaceae bacterium | reverse complement strand
GGCACGCCCGGGCCCGACCGCGCGCGAATCTTCGCGCCGTTCGCGCGGGGCGCCGACGCCGACACGACGGGTGTGGGCCTCGGGCTGGCGATCGCCCGCCGCATCGTCGAGGCCCACGGCGGCACGATCGCGATCGCCGACGCGCCCGGCGGCGGCGCCCGCTTCGTCATCGAGCTGCCGGCGCTCGCCGGAGGAGGGTGACGACCATGCCTCCCGCCGCGAGCGCCCACGCGCCGACCGCGACGTAGATGAACGCGCGCGCGATCCCGGCGAGGAACGGCGCATCGACGGCGGTCGCGATGCGCAGCGTGCAGACCGTGTACATGCCGAGCGGGAAGACCGCGCCCCAGTAGAGCGGGTCGTAGCGGAGCGGGAAGCGCCGGAACCCGTGGCGCCAGACCCCGAGGATGACCAGCATCGGGATCCACCACGTCGCGGTCGCCCACCAGAACACGGTGAACCCGCGCACGAACGGCAGCACCTGCTCGAGCACCGGCGAGTGCGGCGCGGCCGCGACGAGCATCGTGCCGGCGAGCGTGGAGATCGCGGCCGCGCCCATGTTGATCCAGTAGGGCGGCGCGAGATCCGACGGGCTCATCGGGAAGAAGGTGTAGCGATAGAAGATGAGCGAGATGATCCAGAGGTAGAGCATCCCGCCGCCGAGCCACATCGCGAGCGAGAAGACGAGCGCGTGCGGCGCGCCCTCGCCGAAGCCGGGCGCCAGCTGCGCCCCGAGGACCGCCACCGACTGGGCGGCGACGACCGCGACCAGCCAGCCGCCGTGGATGCCGTCGGCGAGCGCCGGCTTGTCCGGCTTGACGGTGATGATCGTGAAGATCGCGTAGGTGAGCACCGCCCAGAGCGCGATCCCGGCGAACCACAGGGCCGACGCGGCGCGGAAGCTGTCGCCGACGAGCAGGCACTGCGAGCCGAGCACGCAGGTCGCGGCGACGGTGGTGAAGAAGCCGACCGAGCGGCCGTGGTGCAGGAAGTCGGCGGCGACGCGGCCACGGTGCCGCACCACCCGCGCGAGCGTGAGGAGCCACAGCGCCGGGTAGAAGCCCAGGTTGAGATAGAAGAGAGCGCGCGCGACCGTCGTCCAGCCGTGCAGGTGGCATGCGACCGACACGATCCCGGTCGCCATCACCAGCGCGAAGTACGCCGGGTGCAGGCCGGCCACACCGCCGGGCGAGGTCGGCGCCGTCGACGTCATCGCCGGACGAGATAGCGGAGCAAGCCGAGGTTGAGCGCGAGGCAAGCGAGGCTCGCGCCGAACGCGGGCCAGACCACGCGGTCGTCGCCGCCGAGGAACGCGTCCATCGTCGCGGTGAGGAGCCACAGCTGCAGCACCACGAGGATGAGGACGAAGCACAGGATCCCGGTCACGATCGTGGTCCGCTGGGCCCGGGCGGCCGGCCGCTGCAACGCCGGCTTCATGTCGACCTCAGCTGCACGGCGACCGCGTAGACGTCGTCGCCCTCGATCGCGAGCTCGATCGCGGGCAGCGGGCGCGGCGGCGGCCCGGCGATGTTGCGACCGGTCGCGAGATCGAAGTAGCCCTCGTGGCACGGGCAGTGGAGGACGCCCTCGTCGACCCGCGGCACCACCGCGCACGCGAGGTGGGTGCACTTCTGACTGTACGCGACGAGCTCGCCCTCGCGGGTGCGGATGAGCAGGCACGGGTCGTGCTCGCCGGGGTAGTCGAACGCGACGACGGCGCCGGGCGTGAGCGCCGCGAGCGACGCGATGCGCTTCCGCTCGGGCGCCGGACGGCGCTTGCGCACCAGGCTCTGGACCGCGATCCAGCCCTGCCCCGCCGCGAACGCGCCGCTCGTGAGCACGAGGAACTTCGTGAAGTCGCGGCGCGCGACGTGGTGGTCCTCGGGCCAGTCGATCGCGAAGTCGCGGCGCCACTTCGGCTGCTCCTCCATCGGCCGGCCGTCCGGCGCGACGGTCACGTCGACCGGGTCACGCCGCGGCGCGTACACGTCGGCGCGCGTGGTGCCGGTGAGCCCCTCGCGGCCCGGCGAGTCGATGCGCGGGTCGAGCGCGAGATCCGCCTCGAAGCGACGCTGCGGGTTGTCGGGCATGTCAGACCTCCACCTCGGCGAACGGATCGGGCGCGTCGGGGACGACGCGGAGCCGCGCCGCCCGGCCCTTCGGGCGCTCCTCCATCGCCGCCGTGACGTCGACGTGCGCCGGCGCCACCGGCTGCCTCGGCACCATCACGTTCACGCGCGTCGTGATCGTCTGCTCGCCGAAGCGGAACGTGTTCGTCGGCATCGACTGCGGGCGCAGCGCCAGCGCCTGCTCGCGGGTGCCGAAGAACAAGGCCTGGCTCGGGCAGACCGTCGCGCACATCGGCTTCTTGCCGACCGACGTGCGGTCGTAGCACATGTCGCACTTCATCATGATCTGGCGATCGATGTAGAGCTCGGGCACGCCGAACGGGCACGCGACCACGCAGTTGCCGCACGCGATGCACCGCGGCTTGCGCGCGCTCTGGACGACGCCGTCCTCGGTCCGCTTGATCGCGTCGGCGGGGCAGACCTCGGCGCACGTCGGCTGCTCGCAGTGCATGCAGATGACCGGCACGGTCTGCACCGACGCCGCGCGATCCACGTATTCGAGGTGGATCATCGACTCGCCCCGGTGCGTGTCGCACTCGGTGCACGCCTGCACGCACGACTGGCAGCCGATGCACCGGCTGGGATCGACGAAGAACTCGAGGTGCTGTGGTACGGGCATGGGCTCACTGCTGGGGTTCGAGCCGGGCGGCGTACGCCGGCGCCGCGTCGGCGGGACGCAGGCGGCAGCCGCAGACCTTGTACTGGGGGATCTTGCTGATCGGATCCTGCGCCGCGACCGTGAGCCGGTTGGCGCTCTTGTCGCCGGCCCAGTGGTAGGGCACGAAGATCGTGTCGGGGCGGATCGTCGTCACCACCTGGGCGCGGAGCGTGATCGCGCCGCGCCGGGTCTCGACCGTCGCCCACGCGCCGTCGGCGATCCCGAGCTTCTCGGCGAGCCGCGGGTGGAGCTCGATCCGCGGCTCGGGGTACTGATCGACGAGCGGGCCGATCCGCCGCGTCTGCGTGCCCGAGAGGAACTGGCTGACGACGCGGCCGGTGGTGAAGAAGAGCGGGTACTCGTCGGAGACGTCGTCGACCGCCGGTCGGTACTCGGCGACGTTGAAGCGCGCCTTGCCGTCGGGGAAGTAGAACGGCCCCGCGCCCTTCGCGACGGGGTTCACGCTCCCGGGCTCGAACAGGCGCGGCGTCCCCGGGTGGTCGTCGCTCGGGCACGGCCAGAACACGCCCATCTGCTGCTCGATCTTCTCGTAGGTGATGCCCGAGTAGTCCGCGACCCCGCCCTTGCTGGCGATCCGCAGCTCGTCGAAGATCGCGCGCGGGCTCTCGAAGGTGAACCCCTTCGGCCGGCCGAGCGCCTTCGCGAGGTCCTGGATGATCCGCCAGTCCTGGCGCGCCTCGCCCGGGCACTCCACGGCCTGGTTCACCTTGATGACGCGGCCCTCGACCTGGGTCACCGTGCCCTCGTCCTCCTCGTGCAGGCTGCCGGGCAGGACGAGGTCGGCGTGGCGCGCGGTGTCGTTGAGGAAGAAGTCGATCGCGACGTAGAGCTCGAGCTTCTCGAGCGCCCGCGTGACGAACTGGTTGTCGGGCAACGAGACCTTGGGGTTGAAGCAGATCGAGACGAGCCCCTTGATCTCGCCCGCGTCGATCTTGCGGAACATCTCGTAGGCGTCGACGCCGGGCCCGGGCAGCTCGCGCTCCTCGATGCCCCACACCCCGGCGATGTACTGCCGGTGCTCGGGGTTCGAGATGTCGCGCCAGCCCGGCAGCTGGTCGCACTTCTGCCCGTGCTCGCGGCCGCCCTGGCCGTTCGCCTGCCCCACGATCGTGCCGTACCCGCTCTTGGGCTTGCCGATGCGCCCCGACGCGAGCACCAGGTTGATCGTCCCGAGCGCGTTCTGCACGCCGTTCGAGTGGTGCTCGATGCCGCGCGCGTGGAAGAGGAAGCTCGACCTCGCCGTGCCCCAGAGCTCCGCGGCCTGGCGGATCGACCGCTCGGGGACGCCGGACACCTCGGCGGCGCGCGCGACCGGCCACTGCGCGCAGTACTCGGCCACCTGGTCGAAGCCGACCGTGTGCGCCGCGATGAACTCGCGGTCGATCCAGCCGTTTTCGATCATGAGCTGGAGCACCGCGGCGAACACCGCCGCGTCGCGCCCCGGCCGCACCGGCAGGTACAGGTCGCAGGTGCGCGCGATCGGCGTGATGCGCGGATCCTGGACGATCACCTTGGCGCCGAGCTCGCGGGCCTGCCAGATGTAGTTCGTCGTGATCGGCGAGCACTCGGCGACGTTCGAGCCCGCGACCCAGATCACCTCGGTGCCCACCATGTCGGACCACGGGTTGGTGGTGCGATCGATCCCGAACGCCTTCTTGTTCGCGGCGCCCGCGCTCACCATGCACAGCCGGCCGTTGTAGTCGATGTACGGCGTCTTCAGGCAGACGCGCGCGAACTTGCCGAGCAGGTAGGTCTTCTCGGTGGTGAGGCTCGCGCCGCCGAGGAGGCCGATCGCCGACGGGCCGTGCGCGTCCTGGAGGCGCCGGATCTCGCTCGCCGCGCGCGCGATCGCGTCGCCGTACGGCATCGGCCGGAAGCCGCCCGGCGCCGACGGATCGCGGCGCAGGGCGGTGAGCAGGCGATCGGGGTGCGAGCCCTGGAGGTAGCGCTTCACGCCCTTGGGGCAGAGCATGCCGCGGTTGAACGGGAAGTCCTCCCACGGCTCGAAGCCGATCACCTCGTTGTCCTTCACCTTGAGCTGGATGCCGCACTGCTGGCCGCAGAAGCAGCAGTGCGTCTTGACCAGGCGGTCGGGCTCGGGGGCGGCCATGCCGCGCGTGCCGCGCGTGCGCGCCGAGAGGTGCGGCCCGAACGCGCGGGTGATCTCGAGGTCGTCGACGGGGAGGGTCGCCATGTCCGTTCTCTACGCTCCGGTCAGCTCCGGCTCCACAGGGCGCCCTGCGCGAGGCCGAACATCGCGCGCCGGCAGGCCGGGCAGATCTGCTGGTAGTGGGTGACGCCGGGGCCGGTCATCTCGTAGCGAAAGCCGAGCTCGCGCTCGACGGTGATGAGGTCCTTCACCATCGCCGCCGACGCGAACGCGCGCCCGCAGCGGCCGCACGTCGCCTGCTCGCTGCGCGCGCCCTCGTCCTTGTAGAACGCGACCCCGAGCTGCGCCGGACGCTGGAAGAGATGGAAGAACTTGCCGAAGGGCAGCCAGAGCAGCGTGACGATCACCGTGACCGCATGCAGGATGGCGAGGAACTCGTACGCGTAGCCGTGCAGCCACGTGTAGCTGATCGTCAGCATGAGCCCGGTGATGCTGATCGCGGCGAGGAGCACGAGGGGCAGGATGTCCTCGCCGAACTGCTGCACGGCGGCGGCGCCGTGATCGGTCATGCGGCGGCGGAACGCGAGCATCACGCCGCCGAGCACGAGGAACGACGACCACACGAGCCCGTGGAAGACGACGAACGCGATCACGCCGTCGACGGGGAAGTCGCCGGCGGCGACGCCGAAGACGAAGGCGCGGTAGGTCTCGAGATCGCCGGGCGCGGTCTCGAAGTGGATCCAGCCCCACACCAGCGGGAAGGTGATCGCCGCGCCGAGGAGGCAGCCCCACATGATGAGCCAGTGCGTGAGGCCGCGTAGCCGGCCGCGGCGGAAGATGTAGCGGTTGAAGGCGAAGTCGACGACGGCGCGCTTGCCGAGCCGCCCGAGGTTGCGCACGAACGCGCCGGGCCGGAGGAACACCTGCCAGCCCCGCCGCCAGTACATCCGCGTCGGCGGACGGCGGAGCCACATCGCGTAGCGGTAGGTGATGCCGAAGGTCGCGAACAGGGTCGCGAACGTGTAGCCGACCAGCGCCGCGTCGAAGTGGGCCAGGTTGCGCGAGCCGACGATGATCAGCGCGCCCAGGACGAAGGTGAAGAGCAGCGCCCACAGGGTGGCGCGTAGCGCGTCGGATTGCCGCTCCATCCGCGAGCGAGGATGCCGCAGCATTTGCGGCGGACCAAGCGCGGGAGGCAGGAAGTACGCAAATCTTGCGAGACGTACGGCGAGCGGCAGCGCTCACCCCCGCAGCTCGTGCGCGAAATCGGCGGCGCATCGGCGCCGCGCGGTGGCATCCGGCTCGCATCGAAGCCCGCCGACATGGCGACCAGCCGCGGGCTCCGTCTTCGCATCGCGCTCGGCCTGACGCTCCTCGGGGCGTGCGTTCGCGTGCACCCGCACGAGCGGCAGCAGCTCGCGCACCCGGCCATGCAGGGCTCGGCGTGGCCGGCCGTGGAGCGCGCGGACCAGCACGTGTTCTCGGTCCGCGAGGGCACCGAGGGCGCCTCGGCCGAAGGCGGGGGCGGTTGCGGCTGCAACTGATCGCCGCGCTGGTGCTGCTGTCGTCGCCGGGGCGCGCGGACCCGAGCGCCGAGGCCAGCATCCGCGTGTACGCCGACGACGACGACATGACGGTGGTGTCCCCGTCGGCGCGCGCCGAGGTCGACGTCGGGGCGACGACGCTCGAGGCCGGCATGACGGCGGACGTGGTGAGCGGCGCGTCGATCGACGTCGTGACCTCGGCGTCGCCGACGGCGATCTCCGAGCGCCGCGTCGAGCTCGGGCTCGGGGCGACGCGCGCCATCGCGCGCGCACCGGCGCTCACCCTGTCCTCGTCGCTCCACGGCTCGTTCGAGGCCGATCACGAGGCGTTCCGCGCCGAGGGCGGCGTTCGCGTCGAGCTCCACGGGCGGCAGCTCGCGCTCGAGGCGCGCTACACGGGCGGACGGGACGCGATCGGCACGGTGGTCGATCCGGCGTTCGAGCGGACGCGCGTGCTCCACCAGGTCACGGCGACCGCCAGCGTGATCCTCGATCCGCGGACGATCGTGGACGTCATCGCGGAGGGTGCGCGGTCCCGCGGCTATCACGCGAGCCCGTATCGCCGCGTCCCGCTCGTCGATCCGGCATGGCCGACCCCGATGTGGCTCGCCGAGGAGGTGCCGGCGCTGCGGCGCTCGGTCGCCGGCGCGGCCCGGCTGCGCCGCGCCCTCGGCGCCGACTGGTT
>JAIOII010001274.1 GCA_019912685.1 Kofleriaceae bacterium | reverse complement strand
GCCGCGGCGAAGCGCTCGAGGGCGCGCGCCTCGGCGGCGTAGTCGGTCTCGCCGAGGATCGCCGTGCGCAGCGTGTCGATCGCCTCGGGCGACAGCTCCTTGCCGAGCTCGCCGCCGGCCAGCCGCCGCGCGAAGGTGTCGCTCGCGAGATCGCCGGCGAGCGCCTCGGCGATGCCCGGGTACTGCACCTTCACCGCGTACTCGACGCCGTCCTTGCCGCGCGCCGCGTGCACCTGCCCGAGCGACGCGGCCGCGATCGGCTCGGGATCCCAGCGCTCGAACAGGCGCTGCGGCGGCTCGCCGAGCTCCTCCTCGATCACGCGCGCGATCGCCACCGCCGGCACCGCCGGCACCCCGTCCCACAGGCTCGCCAGCTCGCGCGGCGCCCCGGCGGAGGTGTAGGCCAGGAGCTGGGCGACCTTGGCCATGCCGGCCTTCATCTCGCCCGCGTGCTTCGCCAGCTCGCGCTCGGCGGCCTCGTCGACGATGCGGTCGTCGTCATCCGAGCCCGACGGGTCGGTCGTCACGATCTGGCGCGCCCTCGCCCACATGCGCGCCAGGCCGACCTTCACGTCGGCCCCCAGGCGCCGGCGCAAGCGTTCGCGTTCGTTCGTCATGTTCGGTTCACGGGCACCGTATCAGACGGTTCACAGTGGCGCAGTTCCCCACGCCCGGGCATGGCACGTTCGATGAAGAAGCCCGGGGCGTGCGTCTCGCTTTTCTGCTCGCGCTCGCGCCGATCCCGGCGTGCTTCTACTCCACGGAGTCGCCGCTGCCCGCGGACTTCGCGACGTGCGAGGCGCCGCCCGAGCCCGGCGTCGCGCCCGCGGCGCCGACCTACTACCGCGACGTGAAGCCGATCGTCGATCGCACGTGCGCCGGCTGCCACATCGCCGATGGCGTCGCGCCCTTCCCGCTCACGACCTACGCCGAGGTCGAGCTCCACAAGCACCAGGCGCAGTGGGCCGTCGAGCACGGGGTCATGCCGCCCTGGCAGCCGGCCGACTGCTGCAACGACTACCGCGACGACCGCTCGCTCTCGCCCGACGAGATCGCGACCTTCACCGCGTGGGTCACGGCCGGGGCGCCCGAGGGCGACCCCGCCGACGAACCGCCGGCGCCGCCGCCCGCGCCCGATCGCCTGCCGCGCGTCGACGTCGACGTCCAGCTCGCCGCGCCGTTCACGCCGTCGCCGCGCGTCGGCAAGGACGAGATCCGCTGCTTCCTCCTGCCCCACACGTTCGTCACCGCGACCTACGTGACCGGCACCGACCTCATCCCGTCGAACCGGCGCATCGCGCACCACGCGATCATCGTCGCCGTGAGCAACGACAAGGCGCGCGAGCTCGCGCGCAAGGACGGCGCCGACGGCCGCCCGGGCTGGGACTGCTACGGCGGCGCCGACGAGCTCGACGCGCGCGGCACGATCGGCGGCTGGCAGCCCGGCGACAGCCCGCGCGTGTTCCCCGACGGCGTCGGCGCCGAGGTGAAGCCGGGCACGCAGCTCCTCCTCCAGATGCACTACGACACCGGCGCGGGCGCGGGCGCCGATCAGCCGCGCGTGCAGCTCATGCTGTCGGACACCGTCGAGCGGGTCGCGCGCGGCGCGCCCGTCGGCAACCCGCTGTGGTTCGCCGGCGAGGGCATGGAGATCCGCGCCGGCGATCCCGACGCGATGGTCTTCTTCTCGTACGACCCGACGCGGGTGCTCGGCAAGGGCGGCGCGATCGACGTCGAGAGCGTGATGATCCACATGCACGAGCTCGGCACGATCGGCCGGCTCGCGATCCTGCGCGCCGACGGCACGACCGAGTGCCTGCTCAACATCCTCGACTGGGACTTCCACTGGATGACGACGTACTTCCTGGCCCGTCCGGTGCGCATCCACCCGGGCGACCGCCTGTACGTCGAGTGCCACTGGGACAACACGCGCGAGAACCAGAAGCTCGTGAACGGCGAGCCGCAGGAGCCGCGCACGATCGGCTGGGGCGCCGACGAGGAGATGTGCGGCGGCATCATCGGCTTCTCGGAGCCGGTCGCCCGAGGACCGGCCGCAAGTAGTGGGGCCACGAGCGAAGCGAGGACCGGGGCAGCGCCCACGACGCAGCGGCCGAGCGCGCAGCGCGAGCAGGTCCGAGGAAATCAACAATGAGAGCGCTCGTCATCGCCGTCGTCCTCCTGACCGGCTGCGGCGCGTACACGAGCTACAAGCACACGCGCCTCGCGCCCGCCGGCAAGACCGACTGGCTCTTCGCGACGCAGCTCTCGGGCGCCGGGACCGGCACCTCCGACAACGCGCCGCTGCCCGAGCTCGCCGCCGGCGCGCGCCGCCGCGTGCACGAGCGCGTCGACGCCGGCGTTACCGCGACATTCCTCCCGCTCGGCCCGGCGTTCACGACGTTCTCGGCGGAGGCCTCGGGCAAGGCCCTCCTCGGCCGCCGCGGCCGCTGGTCCGCCGCGATCGGCGCCGGCGCCGGCTACCGCATCACGCACGCGAGCGGGGCGACGATCGAGGGCGTCCACGTCGCCGCGCCGC
>JAIOII010001273.1 GCA_019912685.1 Kofleriaceae bacterium | reverse complement strand
TGTACGAGCAGGTCTCGCTCGCGTCGGCGTACGCGGCGCGCATCGCCGCGGCGCGCGGCGTCCCGGCCGCCGCGCCCGCGACCTTCGAGCGCAAGCGCAAGCCCGCCGACTGCTACCAGCGCCTCGAGGTCTGCCTGTCGCTCGCCAGCGCGGCGATCGAGCGCGCCGGCCATCACGCGTTGCACGAGCGCGGCGCGCCCAACGACGTCGTCCCCGGCGACGTCTACGACCTCGCGTGCCTCGTCGTCGGCGAGCTCGCGTTCCTGCACGCGGT
The DNA here is from genome assembly GCA_019912685.1 of Kofleriaceae bacterium. GTDB lineage: Bacteria > Myxococcota_A > Polyangia > Haliangiales > Haliangiaceae > UBA2376. The sequence continues at coordinate 5,539 of JAIOII010001273.1, read as the reverse complement.
CACGCCCGGCGCGCGACCGGTGCACGCGTTCGAACCGGCGTGGCGCGGCCACCGCCTGCCGGCGCACGTCGATCAGCTCGCGCGCACGCTCGAGGCGCAGCTCAAGACGTTCGCGCCGTAGCGAGCTCGGCGGCGAGCTGCTCGAGCGCGGCCGTGGGCAGCCCCGCGGCCTTGCCCTTCGCGATGTAGCCGTCGAGGAGCTCGCGCGTCTGATCGCCGACCTTGGTGAAGTGCTCCTGGAGGTACACCTCGAGCGGGAGCGGGATGAGCGGGCGCGCGAGGAAGACGCCGGCGCGCAGGATGGCAGGGCGGGCGAGGAGCCCGGTGCCGAACGGCGGCCGGCCGAGGAGCGCGCGCACGACCTCGATCGCCTCGCGCGCGCCGCGGCCGCCGAGCGCGAGCTTGTCGGCGCGGGCGGCGCCCTTCACGGTCCAGCCGCCGAGCTCGAGGGCGACGAGGTACGGCATCATCACCGCCGTCGGGAAGCCGGCGGTCCGCGGGACGTCCCTGTGCTTCTTCGCGGGCAGGCCGCCCTTGCGGAGCGCGGCGATGACGGCGTCGCGGCGCCCCGCCGGTCCCGAGAACGGGCTCGGCGCGAGCGGCGGGAACCAGTACGCCATGCCGGGCGTCGCGAAGCGGGTCTCGCCCGGCAGCGGCGCGTGATAGCTGATGAGCGAGATGAGGCCCTGGACGAGCCGCTCCTCGGCGGCGCCCGCCTCGAGGTAGCGCCCGCGATCGTCGAGGCCGGGCTGGAGCGCGACGATCGTCGCGTCGCCCGCGGCGGCGACGAGCTCGGGTAGCCACGGCCCGCGCAGCGCCGGCGACGCGACCGTGAACATCACCTGATCGAAGCGGCGCGCCGCGACCTCGTCGGGGCGCGTGACGACCTCGAAGCCGTAGAAGCGGACGGCTTCGCCGCGCCGCGCGCGGCGCTCGTTCAGCGGGTACAGGTCGAAGCCGCGCTCGACCTCGGTCTTGTACTTCTCGCGCACGAAGAAGGTGACCGCGGCGCCGCCCCGCTGGTAGTGGCGGGCGAAGACCTGGCCGACCGAGCCGGCGCCGACGACGAGGACGTTCACGATGGTCCGACGATATCGCGCATTCCTCGTGAAATCGCGGGAGTAGACGACGCGGGAGGGGTGGTGTCGCGAGCGCTCCTCGTGCTACGACTCCGCGCTCTCATGAACCTGCGCATCGAGGACGTCTCCCCCGTCGAGAAGAAGCTCATCGTCGAGATCCCGTGGACCACCGTCGCCGATCGTCTCGGCGCCGCGTACCGCGAGCTCGGCAAGGGCGTGGCCTTGAAGGGCTTCCGCAAGGGCAAGGCGCCGCGCTCGGTGCTCGAGCAGATCTACGCGCCGCGCGTCCACGCCGAGGTCGCGTACCAGCTCGTCCGCGAGTCGTTCTTCACCGCCAACGCGCAGCACAAGCTCGGCGCCGTCGCCGAGCCGCGCGTCGAGGAGGGCGGCCAGATCAAGAAGGGCGAGCCGTTCCAGTTCGCCGCGATCGTCGAGATCAAGGGCGACGTCCGGGTCGACGGCTGGCAGGGCCTGGAGATCGAGCGGCGGCGGATGAAGGTCGAGGACGCCGAGGTCGACAAGGCGCTCGAGGCGCTGCGCAAGGAGCACACCGAGCTCGTCCCGATCGAGGACCGCCAGGTCACGCAGCTCGGCGACGTCGTCATCCTCCACGTGAAGGGCACGATCGGCGAGCACCCGATCGAGCAGCCGCGCTTCGGCGTCGACCTCGACGATCCCGAGCGCGAGCCCGTGCCCGGCCTGCGCGAGGCGCTGACCGGCATCCCGCTCGACACCAAGGACAAGGTGATCGACGTCGACATCCCGGCCGATCACCCCGACGAGAACCTCAAGGGCCGCCACGCCAACCTCACGGTCTCGATCGTCGAGGCCCGCGCCAAGGTCGTGCCCGGCCTCGACGACGACTTCGCCAAGGACACCGGCAAGGCCGACACCATCGACGGGCTGCGCGCCGCGCTGCGCGCCGACCTCGAGGCGCGCGAGCAGTCGATCATCAAGAGCGAGGCGCGGCAGCACGCGCTGCGCGCGCTGGTGAAGAAGTTCCAGATCCCGGTCGCGTCGTCGCTCGTCGATCGCGCGGTCGAGATGCAATACAACCGCCTGCGCGCGATGATCGGGATGCCGCCCGACCGCGAGGGAAGCGGCCTCACCAACGACCTGCGCGAGAAGATGAAGCCGGCCGGCACCGACGAGGTCCGCGGCCAGCTCCTGCTCGAGGCGATCGCCGACCAGGAGAACCTCGACGTCTCCGACGACGAGCTCATGTCCCACGTCGCCAGCGCGGCCAAGGCGCGCAACGTGCCGCCCGCGCGCCTCAAGGCGGAGTGGGAGCGCGACGGCCGCCTCGACTCGGCCCGCTGGTCGCTGCGCCAGGACAAGGTCCTCGACCTCCTCGTCGACAAGGCGGCGGTCACCGAGGTCGACCAGCTCACGGAGCCGGCCGAGGGCGGCCTGCTCGGCGGCGCCCCGATCGCGACCGCCCACGATGAAGAGGGCCACGTCCACGGCCCCGACTGCGAGCACTGAAGATCCGGGAGCCTTACCCTTACCCTTGCCCTTACCCTTACCCTTACCCTTCTACCGAAGAAGGCCGAGGGTCGGGACAGGGTTCAGGGTTCAGGGTTCAGGGTTCAACCCGCGTCATCTGCGTGAGCATCGCCGCGACCTCGGTCAGCGGACCTCTCGCCGCGTCGATCAGCTCCATCGCCACGCTCTTCCGCCTCCGGAGCACATCGCGGATCGCCGCCGTCTCCGTCGCCGATCTCTTCGCCATCCGATAGAACCGCTGCTTCTCCAGCGGACTGAACTCGCCTCCGCCCTCGGCGATGTTCAGGACGATGGAGGTCACCGCGCGATCGAGCTGGTCCCGCAGGTGTGCGCGTCCCGTGGGCATCGCATCGAGCACGCGGTCCACGCGATCGAGCAGCTCGAGGGAGCGCTGGTAGACGACAAGCTTCTCGTGATCGAACATGCGCGGGCTATCGGTGCGTCGCTCACGAGGTTGCGGCTCCGGATCGTAGAAGGGTAAGGGTAAGGGTAAGGGTAAGGGTAAGGGTAAGGCTCCGGACCTCGCCTGCCGTTGTCCCGACCTGATACTTCGGGCAGGGTGCCCCGTTCGCGTTGCTTCGACCCGGTCGCCCTCGTACAGTCGGGTACAGGCCATGGATATCAAGAACTACCTCATCCCGACGGTCATCGAGCAGACTCACCGCGGCGAGCGCGGCTGGGACATCTTCTCGCGGCTGCTCAAGGAGCGGATCATCTTCCTGGGCACGGCGATCAACGACGAGATCGCCAACGTGGTCATCGCCCAGCTCCTGTTCCTCGAGAGCGAGGACCCGGAGAAGGACATCATGCTCTACATCAACTCGCCGGGCGGCCACGTCACGGCGGGCATGGCCATCTACGACACCATGCAGTACGTGCGCTGCGACGTGGCGACGATCTGCATGGGCCAGGCGGCCTCGATGGGCGCCTTCCTCCTCGCGTCGGGCACCGCCGGCAAGCGCTACGCGCTGCCCCACTCGCGCATCATGATCCACCAGCCGCTCGCCGGCTTCCAGGGTCAGGCGACCGAGATCGAGATCCACGCCAAGGAGTTGCTGAAGACGCGCGAGACGTTGAACGAGCTGCTCGCCAAGCACACCGGCCAGCCGATCGGGAAGATCCAGCAGGACACCGAGCGCGACTACTTCATGGGCGCGCCGCAGGCCAAGGAGTACGGCATCATCGACGAGGTCTTCATCCGCAAGAAGGCCGAGGAAGCCAAGGCCGACAAGAAGTGACCGGTCATGCCCGCCGAGAAGCGTGATTCGTCCCTGACCTGCTCCTTCTGCGGCAAGTCGCAGAAGGAGGTGAAGAAGCTCATTGCCGGGCCGACGGTCTACATCTGCGACGAGTGCATCGGCCTCTGCAACGACATCATCGCGGAGGAGATCGAGAAGGACGAGCCCGGCTACGGCGCGGGCGTCATCCCCAAGCCGGCGCAGATCAAGAAGGTCCTCGACGAGTACGTGATCGGCCAGGATCGCGCCAAGAAGATCCTCTCGGTCGCGGTCCACAACCACTACAAGCGCATCGACCAGAAGGGCGGCGTCCGCGACGACGACGTCGAGCTGCAGAAGTCGAACATCCTGCTCCTCGGGCCGACCGGCTCGGGCAAGACGCTGCTCGCCCAGACGCTCGCGCGCATCCTCAACGTCCCGTTCGCCATCGCCGACGCCACCAACCTGACCGAGGCGGGCTACGTCGGCGAGGACGTCGAGAACATCATCGTCTCGCTGCTCCACAACGCCGACCACGACATCGAGCGGGCGCAGCGCGGTATCGTGTACATCGACGAGATCGACAAGATCGCCCGCAAGAGCGACAACCCGTCGATCACCCGCGACGTGTCGGGCGAGGGCGTGCAACAGGCGCTCCTCAAGATCATCGAGGGCACGCTCGCCTCGGTGCCGCCCAAGGGCGGCCGCAAGCACCCGCAGCAGGAGTTCCTGCAGGTCGATACGACCAACATCCTCTTCATCTGCGGCGGCGCGTTCGTCGGCCTCGAGGACATCATCGAGAACCGCATCGGCCAGAAGATGATCGGGTTCGGCGCGGCGATGAAGAACGGCCCGCCCAAGCTGTCGCAGTGGGAGCTGCTCCAGCAGGTGCAGCCCGAGGACCTCCTCAAGTACGGCATGATCCCCGAGTTCATCGGGCGCCTGCCGGTGATCGCGCCGCTCCACGAGCTGTCCGAGGAGGCGCTGGTCCAGATCCTCACGCAGCCCAAGAACGCGCTGGTGAAGCAGTACCAGAAGCTGTTCGAGATGGACGGCGTGAAGATCAAGTTCTCGAAGGGCGCGCTGGCCAGGGTCGCGCTCCTCGCCGGGCAGCAGAAGAGCGGGGCGCGCGGCCTGCGCGCGATCCTCGAGTCGGCGCTCCTCGACATCATGTTCGAGATCCCCGGCCAGTCGGTGAGCGAGGTCATCGTCAACGAGGACGTGATCGAGAAGCACGCGCAGCCGCTCATCACGTACGCCAAGGAACCTCGCGCCGCCGACGCCTGACGCCGCCGCGGGAATGCGCGTATGCTTTTCGGATGCCGACCAAGGCTCAGGAATTCCGGACCGAGCAGCAGCGCAACGCGAACCCGCCCAAGCCGCCCAAGCCCAGGAAGCCGCGGCGCGACGCGGTCGTCGACACGTCGCGGCCCGGCGTGAGCGCGACCGACCGCCGGGTCGAGCGCGGCCGGACGCGGTCGATCCTCGCCGGCAACCGCGGCGGCGCCGTGACCGAGGATCCGGTCGCCGGCGGCACGCGCCCGTCGCGCAAGTCGACGCGCAAGAGCGCCGATCGCACGAAGCGCACGACCAACCTGCAGCTCGAGGCGGTGCGCAAGACGACGAGCCCGTCCGCGCGGGCGACCCGCGCGCAGGCCAAGAAGCCGGTGCGCGGGCGCGGCGGCAACGGCGGCAACGGCGGCAACGTAATCCTGGTTGCCAGCAGGCAGTTGGGAA
>JAIOII010001272.1 GCA_019912685.1 Kofleriaceae bacterium | reverse complement strand
GCCGCCGACGCCGGGGCCGACGCCCCGGTCTGCTCCGGCGACGACGTCCGGGGCACCGCGATGATCCACAACGGCACGACCGCGCCGAGCTTCGTCCCGCTCACGGCGGGCCAGGTGCAAGCCGTCGGCGGCTGGACCGCCAACGGCCCCGGCGACATCTTCTGCAGCGGGACGCTCATCGCCGCGAACTGGGTGCTCACCGCCGCGCACTGCTCGGTCGACGTCGGCGACACGTTCTGCTTCGGCGCGACCACGCAGCAGGGCACGTGCATCGCCGCCGCCGAGGTCCACACGTCGCCGTCGGTGATGATCGGCAACACGCCGACCACGCTCGACCTCACCGTCGTGCGGCTCGCCGAGGACGCGGCGAACCGCGTGCCCGGCATCGAGCCGGTGCCCATCCTCGTCGAGTCGCCGACCCCGCTCGTCGGCGGCATGGCCGAGACCGCCGGCTACGGCGACACCGAGACCGGCACCTCGGGCACGCGCCTCTTCGCCGTCGAGGCGGTGCACGAGGTGAGCGGCGAGCACTTCACCGTCGACGGCATGGGCCTGCGCGGCGTCTGCTACGGCGACTCGGGCGGCCCCGCCTACGTCATCGACTCCGGCGGCACCGTGCGCACCGCCGGCGCGCTCTCCGGCGGCGAGAGCTCGTGCGTCGGCAAGGACAACTACGCGCGCGTCGACCTCGTCGTCGCGTGGGTGGAGCTCTTCACCGGGCCGACGCCGACGCCCGACAACCGCTGCGGCTCCGTCGACACCGTCGGCCGCTGCAGCGGCGACCACGCGATCTACTGCGCGAACGAGCAGCTCGCGAACGACGCGTGCGGCGCCGGCCAGGCCTGCGGCTGGGACGGCGCCGCCGGCGGCTTCCGCTGCATCAGCGGCGCCGACCCTTGCGGCGGCGTCGACCGCATCGGCGCATGCGACGGCAACGTAGCCCGCTGGTGCGAGAACGGCGCGCCCAAGGCGCGCGACTGCGGGTGCCGCGGCGAGCGCTGCGACCTCGATCCGGCGGCCGGCGGCGCCGCCTGCGGGGCGGACCCGTGCATGGGCATCGACTACCTCGGCCACTGCGTCGGCGACGTCGCCGAGTGGTGCGAGAGCGGGATGCTGGTGCAGCGCGATTGCGCCGCCCAGGGCGACGTCTGCCGCTACATCGACGACCAGATCGGGTACTACTGCGACTCGCCGTGACGCCGTTCCACTTCGAGTACCTCTTCCGCGCCCGCGACCCCGACGCGGTCTTCACCGTCTACTTCGATCCCGAGCACCAGGCCGAGCAGGACCGCCGCGTCGAGGTCGCCCGGCGCGAGACCCTCGAGGACACCGACGAGGGCGACCTTCGCCGCCGCGTCGCGCGCGTGTACCCGCGCCGCCAGCTGCCGGTCGTCATCCGGCCGCTCATCAAGGGCGACCTCAGCTACGACGAGGCGATCGTCTGGCACAAGCGCGACCACCGCATCGAGTTCGACATCCGGCCCCGCCTCCTCGACGGCAAGGCGCAGATCCTCGCCACGTACCGCCTCGAGCAACGGGGCCCCGGCCAGGTCCAGCGCTTCTATGACGGACAGGTCACGGTGCACCTCCGGCTCATCGGCGGGCGGGTCGAGAAGGCGATCATCGAGGACCTGGAGCGGTCGCTGACGGCCACGGCCGGGTGTACCCAGGAGTACCTGGACCGCCGCGGACTCACCTAGACGAGCCGAAGGGTCGCGCCGGTAGTCAGGCCTGCGCTATCATTTACGGCCGTGACCTCCGCCGGCGCGTCCGCGCCACGTGATCGCGCGCTGGGCGAATACCAGTTGCTGGCCAAGCTGGCGACCGGTGGTATGGCGGAGATCTTTCTGGCGCGCAAGGCGGGCGGCGCGGATCGCAGCTTCGACGAAGTGGTGGTCGTCAAGCGCATCCTGCCCCACCTCGCCGACGACGAACACTTCGTCACGATGTTCCGCGACGAGGCGAACCTCGCCTCGCAGCTCGTGCACCCGAACGTATGCCGGGTCCACAAGCTCGGACAGGCCGACGGCGTGTGGTTCATCGTCATGGAGTACCTCCATGGCGTCGCGCTGTCGCGAATGCTCTCGCGCATGTCGAAGCAGCGCCAGTTCCTCGACGTGCGCGCCGTCGCCGGCCTGATCGAGCAAGCGTGCTCCGGGCTCCATCACGCGCATCAGGCGAAGAGCCCCGACGGCCTCGCGCTCGGCGTCGTCCACCGCGACGTGTCGCCGCCGAACATCCTCATCACGACGAGCGGCGAGGTGAAGCTCCTCGACTTCGGCATCGCCAAGGCGCGCGGGGCGAGCTCGAAGACGCGCACCGGCACGGTGAAGGGCAAGAACGCGTACATGTCGCCCGAGCAGATCCTCGGCAAGCCGCTCGACCGGCGCAGCGACGTGTTCGCGCTCGGCGCCGTGATGTACGAGCTACTCGCGGTGAAGCGCCTGTTCCACCGCGAGAGCGACTTCCTCACGTTCAAGGCGATCACCGAGGAGCCGCTGCCCGACATCCGCGATCGTCGCCCCGACCTGCCACCGGCGATGGTCGCGGTGCTCACGCGGGCGCTCGCCCGCGAGCCGAGCGGCCGCTTCACGACGTGCGCCGAGATGGCCGAGGCGGTGCGCGCGGCGATCGCGCCGCTCGGCGGCGCGGCCACGCCGCAGGAGCTCGCGCTGATCGTCGGCCGCGACTTCGCCGACGAGCTCGCCGCCAAGGAGGACATCCTCGCCCAGGCGCGCAAGTCGGCGATGTCGACCGGCGACACCGAGGAGGTGCCCACGCTGGTCGCCGGGAGCTCGGGGCAGCTCGGCGCCGCGC
>JAIOII010000130.1 GCA_019912685.1 Kofleriaceae bacterium | reverse complement strand
CTCGAGCTCGGCGGCGCCGACCTCGCCGCCGGCGAGCGCGACGAGCACGCCGGCGACGCCACCGACGGCGGGCGCGGCGCGATGCGGCCAGCCGAGCGCGATGCCGACCGTGGCCGCGAGCGCCAGTACCGCGACGAGCGCGTCCATCCTCCGCCGATCCTACACGCACGGCCGCCATGTTCGGCAATGGGGGGCAAGAAGCAGGCGCGCGGGCGCGTGGCGACGGCGCGTGCGTTACCTAGGCGCCATGAGATGTCGTTCACTCGCGTTCGTGCTCTTCGCCGTGCTCGCCGCCGCCTGCGGAGGCGATGATCCGGAGAACCTCCCGCCGGACCTCGGCGAGGATCTCGTCACCGTGGACGAGGACGCCGCGATCGCGATCGCGGTGCTCGCCAACGACACCGACCCCGAAGGCCGCCGGCTCCGCCTCCTGCGGACCACCGCGATCGGTCACCAGGCGACGGTCGACGGCGACCTCGTCCGGGTCACGACGGTCGAGCACTGGCACGGCACGATCGAGCTCACGTACGTCGTCAGCGATGGCGACCGCTCCGCGACCGGGCGCGCGACGGTGACGGTGATCCCCGTGAACGATCCGCCGGTCGCGTCGGCCGCGACCGTGGTGACGGGGCGCGGCACGCCGGTCGCCGTCCGGCTCGAGGGTGACGACGTCGACGGCGACGCGCTCTCGTTCGAGGTGGTGAGCGGACCGACGATGGGCACGCTCTCGGGCACGGCGCCGGCGCTCACGTACACGCCGGTCGCGGGCTACGCCGGTCCGGACGAGCTCACGTTCCGCGTCCGCGACGCCGTGTCGTCCTCGGACGCCAGGATCGCGATCACCGTGGTGGCCGGAGAACCGCCCGTCGCGCAGGCGCAGTCGGTGACGACCCCGGAGGACACGAGCCGCACCATCACGCTCGCGGCGACGGATCCCGACGGCGACGCGCTGTCGTTCGCCGTCGTCGAGCAGCCCACGCACGGCACGCTCGCGGGCACGCCCCCGGCGCTGACGTACACGCCCGCCGCGGACTACGTGGGCGCCGACAGCTTCCGCTTCACGGCGTCCGACGGCCTCCTCACGTCGGAGCCGGCGACCGTGACGATCACGGTCGGCAGGGTGAACGATCCGCCGGTGGCGCAGGCCCAGACGGTGGTGCTGTCGGAGGACATCCCGCGCATGATCCTCCTGGCGGGGAGCGATCCCGACGGTGACGCGCTCACCTTCGTCATCGTCGACGCGCCCGCGCACGGCACGCTCACCGGCACCGGCACCGGCAGCGCGCGCGCCTACACGCCCGCGGCCAACTTCCACGGCGCGGACGCGTTCACGTTCCGGGTCTCCGACGGGGTGCTCACGTCGGCGCCCGCGACGGTGACCCTCACCGTCGAGCCCGTGCCCGACGCGCCCGTCGCGACCGCGCAGGCCGTCGCCGCCACCGAGGACGTGCCCCGCGCGATCACGCTCGCCGGCAGCGACGCCGATGGCGACGCGCTCACGTACGCCGTCACCGCCGGCCCCACGCACGGGACGCTGTCGGGGACCGCGCCCGCCCTCACCTACACGCCCGCCGCCAACTACAACGGCAGCGACGCCATCACCTTCACCGTGAGCGACGGCGACCTCACGTCGAGCCCGGTCACCGTCCCGATCACGGTCGCCGCCGTCGACGATCCGCCGGTGCTCGCCGGCGCGGCGATCACCGGCAGCGAGGAGGAGTACATCGCGATCCCGCTGCCGGCGACCGACGTCGACGGGGAGACGCTCACCTACAGCGTGGCGGCGTTCCCCGACCACGGCTCGATCTACGGCAGCGGCAACATGCGGAGCTATCACCAGCACGGCGACTACTTCGCCACCGACACGCTCGCGCTCACGGCCTCGGATGGGCACACGACGAGCGCGCCCGCGATCTTCACGGTCACGATCACGCCCGTGCCCGACGCGCCGCTCGCGCGCGACGACCTCGGCATCGCGACGCCGGGGCAGGCGCTCCGGCTCGACGTGCTCGCCAACGATCACGAGTTCGACGGCGAGGAGCTCATCCTCGACGCGGTCGGCGCGCCGGCGCACGGGACGGCCGACATCGACGGCAACGAGCTCGTCTACACCCCCGCGCCGGGCGTCACGACGCCGGTCAGCTTCGAGTACACGGTCGCCGATCCCACGGGCCTCACGGCGACGGCGACGGTCACGATCGGCATCGGCGAGCTCCCGAGCGGGCTGCCGGCGCGCCAGGTGGGTCGCGTCGTGCAGGTGACGAGCTCGTGGTCCCACTTCCTCCAGCACGACATCTCCGCCGACGGCCGCTTCACCGCGATGCTCTCGTCGGTCGGGCTCGTGCCCGGCGACACCAACGGCGTGAACGACGTCTACCTCTACGACCGCCTCGAGAGCCGGTTCGAGCGCATCAGCGTCGCGGCCGACGGCGGGCTCGCCGACGGCGCCAGCGAGCGCCCGAGCATCTCCGACGACGGCCGCTACGTCGCGTTCGCTTCGGCGGCCACGAACCTCGTGCCCGGCGATACCAACGGCGCGATCGACGTCTTCGTGCGCGACCGCCAGACCGGCACGACCGTGCGCGCGAGCGTCGGGCCCGGCGGCATGCAGGTCAGCGGCGCGAGTCGCGAGCCCGACCTGTCGGCCGACGGCACGGTCGTCACCTTCCTGTCGACGGCGTTCCAGCTGGTCGCCGACGACGCCAACGGCGCGGCCGACATCTTCGTCCGCGATCTCGCCGCCGCGGCGACGACGCGCGTGAGCGTCCGCACCGGCGGCGGCGAGGCCGACCTGGCGTCGTCCCGGCCGGTGATCAGCGGCGATGGACGGATCGTCGCGTTCACCTCGGCCGCGTCGAACCTGGTCACCGGCGACACCAACGGCGCGGCCGACGTGTTCATGCACGATCGCACGAGCGGCGTCACCGAACGCGTGAGCGTCAGCTCGACCGGCGGCGAGGGCGACGCCGCGAGCTCGGGCGCGTCGATGTCGTACGACGGTCGCTTCGTCGCCTTCTACACCGACGCGTCGAACCTCGTCCCCGGCGCGTCGAACGGCGGCACGCTCGTGCGCGACCGCCAGGCGGTCACCACCACCCTCGCGGCCGGCTACGCGCTCTCGTTCTCGCTCTCGGGCGACGGCCGCTACCTGACCGGTCACAGCAGCGACGGATCGTGCTTCGTGCGCGACCGCTTCGCCGGCGTGACGCACTGGTTCTCGGGCGTGAACGGCGACGACCTCTACTACCCCGTGCTGTCACGCAACGGCCGCTACGTCGGCCTGCTCAGCAACCAGACGCTCGCGCCGGGCGGCGGCCCGTCGACCGGCACGCGCCTCTTCCTGTTCGCCAACCCGCGCTGACCTGCCGGAACTTACCGGCGGGACGGCGCCGCCCGGTGTGTCCGGAGTCCCCCGCCCGGTGATACTCCTAGGCGTGATCCGGACGCTGGTTTGTTCTGTGCTGGTCCTGATGACGACCCTGGGCGTGGCGCGCGCCCAGGATTCGTCGATCGCCGAGCGGCTGTTCCGCGAGGGCAAGCGCCTCATGAGCGAGAAGCGGTTCGCCGAGGCGTGCAAGGCGTTCGAGGGCAGCTACCGCAAGGATCCGGCGGTCACGACGCTCATGAACCTCGCCGACTGCCGGGAGAAGAACCTGCAGTTCGCGACGGCCTGGGGCTACTTCCTCGACGTGGTGCGCATCGCGCGCGAGAAGTCGGAGGCGTCGGCATTCGCCGGCCCGGCCAGCGCGCGCGCCCAGAGGCTCGAGGTCAAGCTCTCGTACCTCATCATCAACGTGCCCGCGGACGCGAACGTCGAGGGCCTCGTCATCACGCGCAACGGCGCTCCGGTCGACGAGGCCGAGTGGAACACGGACATCCCGATCGACGGTGGCGAGTACGTGCTCGAGGGTAAGGCGCCGGGCTTCGAGGCGTGGTCGACGAAGATCGTGGTCGGGCCCGCCAACGACAAGCGCTCGGTCAACGTGCCGCGGTTCCGCGCGCGCCCGGCGACCGACCTCCACGACGTGGCGCCGCCAGCGCCAGCGCTCGACGCGCCGGTCGGTCGAGAC
>JAIOII010001271.1 GCA_019912685.1 Kofleriaceae bacterium | reverse complement strand
GTCCGAACGCCGCCAGGCGCGCCCGGGCCTCGTCGCTCGTCAGGCCGCGCTCGCCGTCGGTCTGCACGGCCGCCACGGCCTCGCCGGCGGCGAGGGCGTGCCACGTCGGGGACGAGGGCGAACGGACGTGCTCGAGCATGGCGCCGCTAGGGGAGCTCGAACGTGAAGCGGGTGGGCCTCGCGACGAGGACGTCGCACGGCGCCGCGGCGACGAGCGTTTCCGCCACGCTGCCGAGGAGCGCGTGCGCGAGGCCGCCACGCGCATGCGTGCCGCAGATCAGGAGGTCGACCTCGTGCCGCCGCGCCTCCTCCAGGATCTCGGCGCGGATGTCGCCCGCCTTGACGATCGTGCGCCACGGCTCGCCGCCGCCGACCTCGACGAGCGCCGCGTCGAGCCTGGTGGCGGCGTCGGCGCAGTACTCCGCCCGGATCCGCTCGCGTCCGGCCTCCGACGACGCCTGGAACGTCTCGAAGGGCACGTGCACCACGTGCACCACCGCCGGTCGGGTCACGCCGAGCTGCCCGGCGAGCTGCAGGAGCCGCGCGTCCACGTCCGAGAGCGCGGCGGCGACCATCACGCGGCGGTAGGCGCCGGTCGACGGGCTGCGGACGAGCAGCACGGGCACATCGCCCGTGTGCACCACCCGCGACGCCGTGCTCCCGGGCCGCACGAGGTCGCGGAGCCGGCGCACGCCGTGGACCCCGACGACGATCAGCTCGGCGTCGCGCGCCCGCGCCGCGCGCACGATCTCGACGTGCGTCCGCCCGAACGCGCAGCTGCCGCCGATCTGCGCGGCGAGCGCGGGGTGCGCGCTCCGGACGCGCGCGATCTCGCCATCGAGTCGCTCGGTCGCCCGCTCCAGCGCGGCCGTGCCTGCGCCGTCGGCGAGCACGTGCACGAGCTCGAGGCGCGCGTCCGCGGTCAGGGGAAGTCGGAGGGCGCGGTCGAGCGCCGCGGCGGCCCCGGCGGAGAAGTCGGTGGCGACGAGAACACGGCGGAACATGCCCGCAACGGCTGCACGAACGGTGCCCACCCGAGGCGCGGCCCGCGCCGATCCGGTCGCAGAAGCTGCGGGGTGCGCCACGCGGCGCGCACGTCCTTCGCGACGGTCCGCTCAGACCCGACCGCGCATGAGCGCGTGGTACGCGGCGGCCGAGATCCCCGACGAAACGAACCACGCCCACGTGTAGATGTGCTCGAACACCGCCGGGACCGTGCCGGACGGCCATCCGGCGGCGGCGGAGACGAACCCGGGTAGACACGGGAGCACGCCGAGCGCGAACGCGACGAACGCGCGCGGGTTGATCCCGCCGGCGTACTCGTACCGACCGCCGCGGCGGTACAGGTCGTCGACCTCCAGCTCCTTGCGGCGGAGCACGAAGTAGTCGACGATCATGATCGATCCGATCGGTCCGAGCAGCACGCCGTAGCCGACCAGCCAGACGAAGATGTAGTTCCCCGCCGAGGCCAGGATCAGCCACGGACAGATGAGGACGCCGATCACCGCGGTGATCACGCCGCCCGCGCGCCGGCTGATGCGGGACGGCGACAGGTTCGCGAAGTCGTTGGCCGGCGACACCACGTTGGCCGCGATGTTGGTCGACAAGGTCGCGATGGCGAGCCCCAGCATGCCGACGACGGTGATGACCGGGTTGTCGATCTTCGCGACCAGCGCGTCGGGGTACGTGATCGGCGCGCCGCCCCACACGATCACGGTCGCGGCCGTGGTCGCGACGCCGATGAACGCGAACGCCGTCATCGTGGTCGGCATCGCGATCGCCTGGCCGAGCGCCTGATCGCGCTGCGAGCGCGCGTAGCGGGAGAAGTCGGGGATGTTCAGCGCGAGGGTCGCCCAGAACGACACGCCCGAGGTGAGCGCGACGGCGAACGTCGCGGACAGGGGCCGGGTCTCCGGCTGATCCATGATCCGGCCGAGCCCGCCGCCGCTCTGGATCGCCCACACGAGCAGCGCGACGCCGCACACGATCAGGAACGGGGCCGCGAGCGTCTCGAGCCACTTGATCGACTCCATGCCGCGCCAGATGAAGTAGACGTTCAGCAGCCAGAACACGAAGAACCAGATCAGCTGCGCCAGCGGAGCGCCGAGGATCGTGACGTCGGGCACCGAGACGCCGGGAGCGAGGACCGAGGCGGTCGCCCACAGGCCGATCCCGCCGAACCAGCACTGGATGCCGAACCAGCCGCACGCGACGAGGGCACGGAGCATCGCCGGGACCTGCGCGCCGCGCACGCCGAACGACGCGCGCACGACGACCGGGAACGGGATGCCGTACTTGGTGCCGGGATGGCCGTTCGCCATGAGCGGCAGGAGCACGATGAGGTTCGCGAGCGCGATCACGAAGACCGCCTGCCAGGCGCTCATGCCCTGGCCGACGCGCTCCGAGGCGAGCGTGTAGGTCGGGACGCAGACCGCCATGCCGACCCACAGCGCGGCGACGTTCCACAGCCCCCACGTCCGCTGCTCGCGAGGAACCGGGGCGAGGTCTTCGTTGTGAAGCGACGGGTCGGACACGGGACCTGCGGAGGTCGTTGCGCCCCCATCATACACGCGCGCCCCGCGCGGAACGCACGCGCGCCCCGCGCGGAACGGGTCAGCGGGCGAGCGGCAGGCGCACGACGAAGACGCAGCCGTGCGGCTCGTTGGTCTCGATGGCGATCGTGCCGCCGTGTGCGGTCGCCGCGAGCTTGCAGAACGCGAGGCCCAGGCCGCGGCCGGACGCCGGCTTCTCGTCGAGGAGACGGACGCCCTTGGCGAAGACCGCCTCGCGGTGCTCGGGCGGGATGCCCGGGCCCTCGTCGAGGACGCGCAGCTCGAGCATGTCCGCCGTGGTCGAGGCCCGGAGCGTCACGCGGCCGCCGGCCGGCGTGTGGCGGATCGCGTTGTCGATCAGGTTCTGCAGGAGCCGGCGGATCATCTCCTCGTCGCACGCGATCGCGGCCGGCACGTCGTGCGCCTCGTGGACGAGCGGATGGCCGGTGCCCGCCGCGATCGGCGTCATCTGATCGATCACGTCCGCCAGCAGCTTCGCGATGGTGACGTTGGTGAGGCGCGGCGTGAACGTGCCGTCCTCGCTGCGCATCACGTCGAGCAAGTTCATCGCCATGCGGTGGATCGCCTCGGCGGACGTGTGCACGTTGCGCCAGCGCTGGAGGTCGGCCTCGCTCGTCGATCGATCGCGCAGCCGCAGCTTGCTGGCGAGCATGATGCCGCTCGCCGGGCTTCGCAGGTCGTGGACCAGGAGCTGCGCGAGCTCCTCCTTCTGGCGCTGGACCCGGACGAGGTCCGCCGTGCGCTGCGCGACCCGCGCTTCGAGCTCGGCGTAGAGCTGCACGTTCTCCATCGCGATCGACGTGCTGTTGGCGAGCGTCGCGAGCAGCTCGATCTCCTGTTGCGACGGGACGTGGGGCGTCGCCCAGTACGTGCCGATCGCGCCGACGGGATCGGCGGCGCGGATCGGCACCATCACCAGGCTCTTCACGAACGTCGGGCGATACGCGTCGGCCGGGATCCGCGGGTCGGCGTAGATGTCGGGGATCGCGACCGGCTCGCGGTGGATCATCGCCCACCCGCTCACGCACGCCTCCATCGGGAACCGCTGCCCCTTCCACAGCGGAGAGATCGCGTCCTCGTCGGCGTAGTAGCAGCGATCTTGGTCGCGCAGCACGAACGTCGCGCCGTCGGCGCCGGTCAGCCGGCGCGCCGCGGTCCGCACGATCGCCATCACGCGATCCAGATCGCGGGCGAGCGACAGCTCCTGCACCGTCGCGACGAGCTGCTGGACGGCGGGCGCCGGCACCGGGACAAGGGTAGTCACGTTCGCGGGGACGTCATCACGCATAGTTTGCCGGCTGCGATCACGAGTTAGCGATCGGCGAACGGCTGTAAGTGCCCGAACATCCCGATGGTCCCGGCAGGGCGTACGTTCGCCGCGATGCGCACGATCTGGTCCGTCACTGTCCTCTCGCTGATCGCCCCGGCCGCGGCGGCTGCCGATGTCTGGCAGGACCGCGTGATCCCGTGCGAGCCGGGGAAGCCCGGCATCGCGGCGCTGACGAGCTCGTCGCGCATCCTCTACGTCAGCGACTGCAAGCCGGACGGCTGTCCGGTCACGCGCTCGAGCCAGGACAGCGCGCTCAACAACACGTCGTCCATCGCGTCCGCGAACACGCGCATGAACGCGTACATGCACAGCGACGAACACTTCGCCCAGGTGATCGAGTGCGTGCGCGCGACGATGGCGCCGTTCGACATCCAGGTCACGACCGAGGACCCGGGGCCGGGCGTGCCGCACTTCGAGGTGATGACGGCGGGCACGTCGTTCGAGCTCAACCCCGACATCCAGGGCGCGGGCGGCATCGCGCCGTTCATCAACTGCTCGGCGAATCGCAACAACGTGCTGTCGTTCGTCTTCGCGAACCAGACGAGCAACATCGACTACCTGTGCACGGCGATCGTGCACGAGGCCGGTCACACGTACGGGCTCTCGCACACGCTCTACGCGCCCGATCCGATGTCGTACAAGGAGCTCGGCGCGTACCAGAAGGAGTGGCAGAACCAGGCGCAGACCTGCGGCATCGAGGACAGCGATCCGCAGCGCTGCAGCTGCTTCTCGGGCCAGCAGAACACGTTCCGCGCGCTCCGCGAGGCGTTCGGGCTCAACCCGCAGCTCGCGCCGGCGGAGATGGTGATCACCACGCCGGCCGACGGCGCCTACGTGAAGGGCGGGTTCCCGATCGCGGCGCGCTTCGACACGCCGCTCGACTCGCTCACCATCGGCATGACGATCGACAGCGGACCGGTGCAGCCGCCGCCGAACGGGTTCCTCGCGTGGAACGCGCCGGCGACGCTCGCGCCAGGCCCGCACACGATCACGGTCGCCGGCACCGACTTCGCCGACCGCATGGCGAGCCAGAGCGTCCAGGTGACGGTGCTCGCGTCGTGCGCGGACGGCGCCGCGTGCCCGTCGGGCACCGCGTGCCTCGGCGGCACGTGCCTCCCCGGCGCCGATGTCGCCGGCGGCCTGGGCGCGAGCTGCGCCACCAACGAGGAGTGCATCTCCGGCTCGTGCGGCACCGCCGGCGAGACCAGCCTGTGCACCGGCGCATGCGATCCGGACAACACGTGCCCGTCGGGCTTCGTCTGCACGAGCGGCGTGTGCTGGCCGCCCGAGAGCGGCGGCTGCAACGCGGGCGGCGGCGGTCCGGCGAGCGCGCTCTTCGGCCTCGCGGGCCTGCTCGCGCTGCGTCGCCGCCGACGCCGCTGACGGCTACGAGCGAGCGCGGGCGCGAGCCCGGAACCACACCTCGTTGCTGTCGATGTAGTAGAGGCCCTCGTCGGCGACGATGACGTCGTCGATGTCGAACCGCGCCTTCTGGAGGATCGTGGCCTTGCCGCCGGTCCACGGCAGGAACCGCAGCTGCTGCTCGTGCCGGTAGTAGAGTCCCTCGGGCGCGGCCGCGAGCGCCTTGAAGGTGGCATCGCGCGAGCCCCGCGCGAGCTGCTTGCCCGAGGGCACCTCGAACACGCCCCTGGCGGTGACCACCGCGAGCCGATCGCCATGCGCGGCGACCTCGACGGGACCCTCGATCTTCACGAGCTCGCGGGTCTCCCCCGCGAGGCTGAGCTCGAACACGATGCCGCGGTCGTGATCCGCGACGATCAGCGTGTTGCCATGCGCGAGGAGATCGACGGGAGCGCTCTCCGCGGCGAGCTCGACGATGGCGCTGCGAGACTGGCCCTGCTTGCTCATCCGGTGGATCGCGGGGGACTGCTCCGTCGTCGAGAAGATGATGTCCCCACCCAGGAGCACGAGATCGCCGGGCGCACCGTCGACGGTCGCGAGGGCCTCGAGGCGCGGCTCGACAGTCTTCTCGGCGCGAAACACCCGCGTCTGGGGCTTGGCGTCGCTGCGGAACGAGACCTCGCCGACGTGCACCATGAAGTAGAGGTGCGTGTCGTCGAGCGCGATCGCGGTCGGCCACGAGCCGCTCTCGTTGCCGCGGGTGATGGTCTCGGTCGGGCCGCCGCCACGTGGCACGCGACGCAGACCAAACGAGTCGTTGGAGCCATCGAGGATATAGACGTGCCGGTCGTCGATCGCCACGAGGCGCGCGCTCTCGTGGCCGTACCGGTTGTGGACGATCTGCAGCGCGCGCGGCGGGCCCGGCGAGAACGCCGGCGCGCACGCGACGGTGAGTAGCAGGACGGGGACGACGAGGTACTTCACGAGCGCATGCTCCACGAGATCAGAGGGCGAGGCCGAACAGGGCCATCGCGAGGTTGGTGCGACCGACGCGCTCGACCTCCATACCGAAGGTCACGCGCTTGCCCAGGACGTCCATGCGGAGGCCGCCGCCGAGGTGGTCGGTGACGCCGCGCATGCCGGCGAGACCGACCGCGTAGCGGAGGCGCACCGGGCTCGTCCGCTTGTGGGCCCGGATGCCGATGCCGACCAGACCGATCACCGAGGTGTCGCCGGTGGGGATGACGGTCGCGCTGACCACGCCCTCGATCCCGAGCTCGGAGGTGCGGTGGCGGCCGACGCTGAAGGTCGCGTTGACGGCGGGGCTGGCGCTGAGGCCGATCACCGCGACGCCGCCGCCGAGGCTGCCGCGCACGTACGTCGCGCCGGGCCCACCGCCGCCGCCGCCGCCGCGGCCGCGGAGGGTGAGCGAGTACGGAGCTTCCTCCTCGTTGAAGCTCGCATCGCGGATGTACACCATGTACTCCGTGGTCATCGGCAGCCGCAGCGTCAGGTGGAGCTTGTGACCGTCGCGGATGTTCCCGCTCGATGCGAAGTCGTCCATGAAGTGGCCGGTGATCCACTCGATGTCGAGGGCCTTGTCGGAGCGGACCATCACGACGCCGATCTGCTCCGCGGTCTTGCCCTCGAGCGTGATCGTGACGATCTCGTCCTTGTGGCCCTCGAAGTGGTAGACCGGTGACACGTTGGTGAAGGTACCGGTGACGGTGTCACCGATCGCCAGCGTCTTCGTTTCGTCCTCGTCGTCGGACGACGCCCGGACCGAGGTGGGAGCGAGGATCACCGCGGCGGCGCACAGGAGGAGCGCCCACCGAGCCAGGCGCTGCGTGTTCACAGCGCGCCAGAGTACAGCCATATGCACCACTACAACACGGAACGGGTGCGCGCGTCGATGGACGCACGCACCCGTTCCGTGTTGTAGTGGTGGTTCGTTGTACTCACTCTCGTCGTATGCATTGACCTGCTTCGTCATCGTGATGTCCACCGCTGCGGCGCGTGACGCGTTCGCCCAGCCGACACCAGGGCAGTGGGGCCTGTCGCCGCCCGACGCCACGGCGACAGCGCGAGCAGCGGGAGAGACCGTGGTCGAGGAGGCGTGCCCGGTGCCGTTCGACATGGCCCAGCACCAGGCGCTGCTCGCGACGACCTCGACCCGGGACGGCGTCGACTACGTTCACCGCTACTGGTTCTCGCGCGAGGGCCTCGCGCTGGTGGCGACGACCCCGGCCAAGCTGCCGGCCGGCGTCACGATCGACGCCTACTGCGCCAGCCAGAAGGAGGCGCTCACCGCTCGGTTCGGCGAGCCGCGCCCGACCACGAACGCGCAGGACTTCGACTGGTTGTGGGAGTCGGCCGCGCACCCCGACGGCGTGCGGCTGGCACGCACCGCGGCGAGCTGCGAGCTCTGGCGGTCGTCGCGCGCGTTCGCCGCGAGCAACTATGCATCGAAGCGCACCGAGGACAGCTGCTTCGAGCCGATCGCGCTCGGCGACAACCGCGGTAACAAGCTCGCCGTCGGCGACGACACGTGCAAGGCGGCGGCCGACGAGCTGTTCGTCGCGCGGCCGCTGCGCATCGACGAGGAGGTCGACCTGCAGTTCGATCTGCGGCTCGACAAGCCCGGCGAGCTCACCGTGTTCGAGCCCGCGGGCGCGGAGCTCGCGACCGCCGAGACCAAGCCCGAACCGGGGCTCGACCTCGCGGCGCGCATCCGGCTGAAGCTCGCCCCGGGCTGCTACCTCGTCGAGGTCTCGACGGAGGGTGCGAAGGTCGAGTCGTACTATCGGCTGATCCTCGAGCCGTACGCCACGTGGAAGCAGGATGACGACCTGTTCCGCGAGGAGCAGCTCGGCGAGACCGGCGACGAGGGACCGCCGACCGCGATCTACCCGGCGATCATCATGGGCGAGCCGCCCGATCGCAGCGGACGCGTCCACCTCCACACGACCGCGGCGATCGCGCTCCTCGACGCCGGCAACATGTACGGCATGAACACGTCGATCGGCGTCGAGGTGACGCGTCACTCGCGGATCCGCGCGATCGTCGGCGGCAGCGCGTCGGTGATGTTCCAGCCGACCGGCGACGCCTTCGGCACGTCGAACACGATGCTGCCGTTCGGCGTGTGGGGCGGCGTGCGCGCGAAGGCGAACCCGTGGATCACCGCGACCGCGCGCGCCGGCGTGCTCGGCTATCACATCTCCGCCGACGCCGACGAGATGCAGCTCGGCGCGATCGATCGCTCCGAGAACGGCGGCGGCTATGTGGTCGGGCTCGATCTCACGCTCGGGGGCGCGCTGCTCGGGGTCGAGCGCTGGCTGCTCGGACAGGGCGTCACCACCTTCCGCCTGGGGTTCGGTTTCTGATGAAGACGACGCTGCTCTTCGTGCTCGCGCTGCTCGTGGTCACGACCGGCGCCGCCGCCGCCCAGTGCGATCCGGATCTGTACGTCGAGTGTGGCAACGGAGCGTGCTGCGCGCGCTCGACGCCGGTGTGCTGTCCGCTGGTGTGCTGTGGCTCGAACGGCCGCTGCGGCGACGACGGCGCGAGCTGCGTGCCCATCGACGACGACCCGCCCGACGAGCCCGATCTGCCGACCTTGCCCACGTGCGACGAGGGGATGGTCGTGGCGCTCAACCGGTGCGCGCCCGGGCCGAGCTCCGGATCGGACGCGGCCGTCGGCGACGACGCGTGCGGCTGCACCACGACGTGCTCGACGTCCGCCGACTGCGCGACCGGTTGCTGCCACCAGGGCTACTGCGCGCTGGCGTGCGTCTGCGCCGGCCCCGCGACGGTGACGATGAACCCCACGCCCGAGGAGTGCGAGGCCGCAGGCGCGACCTCGGTGCTACCGCCGAACCCACCGCCGATCGGCGGCTTCGGCGGACCGGGGTGCCGCGTGGGCGGGGATGCGAGCGCGCTCTTCGGCCTCGCGGGCCTGCTCGCGCTGCGCCGCCGCCGCCGCCGCCGCCACAGCTGAACGCGAGACGACGCGTTCGTCCGGGTGTTCGAGGCGGTCGTCGCCGCGCTCGCGTGCTCGCTGACGTCGCACAAGAACTGACCATGGTGAGACGGCCGCGCACGACGCACGATGGGGTTCACCTCAGTTCAAAGGAACCTCAATGAAGCGCATCGATCGGAAATCTTCACCTCATCGAACCAACCGCGTCGACCACCTCGATCTCGACGCCCTCCGCGCCGTCACCGGCGGCGACGACCGGGATCCGCCTCGCGACATCCTCTTCGACCCGGGCGACGACGACCACAAGCCGCCCACGCGCCCCACGACCGGCTGATCGTCAGCCGCCGCTGTTGAGCTTCTTGATCTTGATGTAGCCGTGGGTGGCGATCGTCGGACCGCCCGCACGCTGGATCTCGATCTCGAAGTCGTCGATCGCCTGGTCGGCCGCGGGGGCCGGGGTCACGAGCGTGGCCGAGGTCGACCAGGCGCTCCACGCGCCGAGCTTCGCGCCGTCGCGGCCGGAGCGGAGGCGGATGCGATACCCGGTGGGCGGGGTGAACAGGGTCTTGCGCGGCGCGGCGGCCGACGCCGCGAGCACGAACACGCTGCGAACGTCGGTGGCGGCGGTGGTGGGCGTCGACATGTCGATCGCCGCGGCGCCGCCGCCGGCGTCCGCGACCCTCGCCGTGATGACGCCGTCGTCGGGGACGATGAGGTCCTCGACGCCCACGCGCAGCTCCTTCGCGCCGATCACCTGCGCCGTGCTCTCGTGACGCACGGTGATCAGGTGGCCGAGCTCGTGCGCCCGGACGACGACCCGGTCGACCACCAGCGTGGCACCGTCGTCGAAGGTCGCGTTCCAGGTGCCGAGGCTCCAGGAGTCGAGCTCGATGTGCCCGCCGCCGTGCCCGTCCGGGCGCGCGTCGACCCTGTGCACGAGCTCGTCCTGATCGACGCCCTCGAGCACGAACGGCGCCACGCCGTCGTCGACGTCGGCGACCGCCAACCGCACGCCGCCCCGGAAGAGCTCGAACGTGTGCGCGATGGCGAACGTCGAGGTGGCCTCCATGCGATAGCCCTGGTCGCGCGTGAGGTCGCGCGCGGTCAGGAGACGACCGTCGAAGTGCGAGGCGGTGGTGTCGCCGTTGAAGGTCAGCGTGAAGAGGCCGGGCGTGACACCGACCGAGACGGCGGTGGCGAGCTCGAGGAGCGGCGGCCCGACGAGCGCGGGATCCGCGGGCTCGAAGCCGACGCGGATCGCGCCGCCGCCGTGGCGGACGCCAGGCTGGTAGCTGGTGGACGTCGCGACGAGCTCGTCGCGATCGAGCGGCTCGAGCGCGGTGTCACCGAGGGGTTCGAGCTCGCCGGCCGAGGCCGGCGAGCTGGTGAGGGTCAGGCTCGCGAGCGCGAGGCCGCAGAGCCAGTGCTTCGGATGGATCATGGTCGTCTCTCCTGCCGTGGGGTCTGAAGAAAGCGAGCGGCTCACTCGACGCGATCAGCTCCCCGAGGGCCTGGCGGGCGGCGGGAGGTCGTCATCCGGATCGTAGATGATGTCGCGAGGGGGATCTCGGTCGGCGCCGCCGGTCACGGCGCGAAGGTCGCCGAGCTCGAGGTGGACGACGCGGTTGACTCGATGAGGTGAAGACTTCCGATCGATGCGCTTCATCTTGGTTTCCTTTGAAAGAAGGGGAACGCCTGAGGTAGTTCCCCCGACCGCGAGGTCGTTACCGGTTACGCTCGTGGCATGAGGGGACTCGTCATCGGGATGCTGCTGTGCGCCGCCTGCGGCGGAGCCAAGGACGGTGGGAACGCTGCCAGCGCATCGGGGGCCGCGCCCGCGAGCGGCGGCAGCGCCGCGCCCGGCGCCGTGGCAGCGGACATGGCCGTGGCCGTGGACGCGCCACCGGCGCCGGCGGACGCGCCGTCGCTGCTCGGCGATCTTCCGCCGCTCTTGCTCGCCGAGGTCGACGAGGCGACGATCAAGTCGAGCGTCGCGCTCAACAACGCGGGCTACGCCGCGCACAAGAAGAAGGACTGGGCGACCGCGGAGGCGAAGTACCGCGAGGCGGTCAAGGCCGACCCCGGCAACCTGCGCGCCCGCTACAACCTCGCGTGCGTCTACAGCTCGAGCGATCAGGCGGAGAGGGCGTTCGCCGTGCTCGAGCAGTTCAAGCGCCCCGACTGCCGCGCGTGCGACGCGGTCCTCGTCAAGGCCAAGGAGGACCGCGAGTGGGCGGCGCGCACCCAGGATCCGCGCTTCCTCGCGATCGTCGACGGGCTCACACCCGCCAAGACCGACATGAAGCAGGTGACGAAGCTGCTGATCACCGCGCTGCGCACGGGCAAGACCGACGGGCTCGAGCCGTACGTCCACCCGCGCCACCCGATCGCGCACTCCGTCCTCGCCTACAGCCCCGATCAACCTCCGCCCGATCGCTACTACGGCTGGTCCGGGTTCCTGAAGCTCGTCGGCAAGGGCGACCGGTCGATCGAGGACAACGGCGTCCGCTCCTGCACCGACAGCTGCTGCCACACCGGCGGGCGCGGCGACTCGAGCTACGTCGTCGACAAGGTGTGCTTCAGCGGCACCGGCGACGTGCTCTTCATCTCCGAGATCGAGCTCGACCCCGGCCCGATCTGATCGGGCAGACGGCGCCGGCGGCACGCTAACCGAGCGCAACCCGTCCCGTGCAGGTCAGGACACAGAGCGCCGGGCTCGCCTGACGTACGCTCCCGGAATGCGCGCGTGCTCGACGTTCCTGGCGCTGGCCTTCATCGCGGCGGGAGGCTGCAGCGGATGCGACGGCGGGGCCGGCGACGACGATCCGGACGCCGGTGACGTGCTCGCGCGCGAGACCTGGGCCGTGCAATGCCAGAACCGGTTCCCGATCGCCGGCGTGGTGCCTCTCGGGGCGAACGAAGCGGACTTCTACGTGCGTCTCCTGAACGACGAGGAGTCGCCGGTCGTCGGCGGCACGACGCGTGGCGGGATCACGCGCGATGGCGGCAGCACGGTGTCGCTCGTGCCGCTCGAGGTCGACGTCGGCACCGGGCAGCTGGCCGAGCGACGGGCCAACATCCTCGGCGCCGTGCCCGAGATCGTCGGCGTCGGGCCGCACTTCTTCTCCTCGATGCGCCCGCGCAACGAGGCGGGCAGCAACAGCACCGGCTATCCGGCGCACCGGGTGATCGTCGTCGACGGGGAGGGCAAGGAGGTCGCGGCCACGAGCGGCAGCGCCGCCGGCGTGCCGCCGTTGCCCGACGGGGTCGCGGCCGATCAGGCGTGGCAATGGGATGCGCAGCGCTGGGTGGCGCGCCGCGGCTTCCGGATGTTCGCCACCGAGGACGGCGGCGCGTCGTGGCATGTGACCGGGC
Source organism: Kofleriaceae bacterium (assembly GCA_019912685.1). GTDB lineage: Bacteria > Myxococcota_A > Polyangia > Haliangiales > Haliangiaceae > UBA2376. The sequence continues at coordinate 2,041 of JAIOII010001271.1, read as the reverse complement.
CCGCGTTCGAGGTGCGGGTCGCCGGGCGGCGGCTCGTGTCGCGCGGCACGCTCGGCGCGCGCGTGCTGGTCCAGGACATGACCGATCCGGCGATCGCCGGCCCGTACTACCTCGTCGCCGACGACGGCACCCAGACCGAGGTGCCGGTGACCGGCGCCGTCGGCAACACGAACCCGGCGCTGCTGCTCGACGCGAACCTGCGGCCGTGGGGCGAACGCCTCGTGCATCTCCACCGCGGCGACTTCTGGGTGAGCGACGATCTGGGCGCGACGTGGACGCCGCTCGTGAACGCCGAGACCACGCCGGAGACGGCGCACGAGTTCGACGCGGCGGTCGACGCCGCGGGCAACCTCTACGTGTTCCCCGACGACGACGGCGACGGCGACCTCGTCATCTATCGCTACGCGCCGGGCAACCCCGAGCCGACGGTCATCGAGCTCGACTTCGAAGGCCTCGACATGCGGCACCTCGTCGACCTCGGCGCGCTCGCCGGCGGGCGGCTGCGCTTCGTCGCGCATCCGCGGCCGACGCGCGAGACCTACGCCTGGTTCCTGTGCACGGCGGCGGCCGGCGGCGAGCAGGCGATCGAGCACGCGGCGGTCGAGTCGCTCGAGGCGGCCCTGACCTCCGGGCGCGTCGTGCGGCTCCAGCGCTTCAAGGAGCAGTCGCTCCACACCGATCGCATGGCGCTGTCGGCGTACGGCCGGCCATACGTCACCTCGTTCCAGCATCTCCTGACGCTGCCGCTCGACGCGCCCTACTTCTACGACGGCCGGATCCCGAGCACCGGCCTCGGCGTGCTGCCCGGCGCGCTGGTGCCGTTCGCCTCCGGCTGGCAGTTCCAGGCGTACCTGTGGAACCTGGGGACGGAGACGGCGGACGTGATCTTCGACGCGCGCACCGGCATGGTGCTGGCGCAGACGTCGTACCTGACCGACCGCGTGTACGCGGTCGGCGGCAGCCCCGGGCCGGCGCTCCTGCGGACCGAGTCCGGCACGTACGCGTCGAGCGCGACGATCCGGATCGCGGGCGATCCGCCGGTGCCGCGCTGGGGCAACCAGGTCGTGATGGACCGGCAGAACGGCGCGGTGCTGTCGAACGTCGCCTACGATCGCTTCTTCGACCTGCTCGAGCCGGCGTACCTCGTCCGCTTCGATCCGAACGCCGACCCCGTGCCCTCGCTGTCGACGTGTTACCCCGAGCCGCCCGGCGTGCCTCCCGCGGCGTGCGATCCGGTGCCGCCGATGTCGGTGATCGCCGCGACGTTCGACGCGGACGGAAACCTCTACGCGCTCGACATGCGCCGCGGACGCGTGATGATGCTGCCCGCCGGCGCGAGCGGCGAGGCGGCGTGGCGTACCGTCGGCGCGGGCTTCTCGTCACCGAGCGATCTGCAGGTCGTGCCCTACGCCGGCGGCTGGATGGCGGTGGTCTACGACGGCGACGTCTGGGCGTTCGCGATCGACCCGGCCGCGCCGAAGATCCGCGGCGCGGGGGCGCCGGAGCGCCGTGACGCGCCGGTGGTCGCCGCGCGCGACGCGCACGACTGCACGGCCGACGGACCGTGCGTCGACGACACGGCGCCGTTCGTCGATCTCTTCACCACCGGAGCGGCATGCCTGGCCGGGCGAGGGCTCGGGGGCACGACGGGTGCGGTCCTCGGCGGCGCGACGCCGCTCGAGATCACGTCGTGGTCGGACGCGCAGGTCTGCGTGCGCGCGCCCGCGGGCCTGCGCGACGGCCAGCTCCAGGTCATCCGCGCCGACGGCGTCGCGAGCAACCGCCTGCCGTTCCAGGCGGCGAGCTCGTTCACCCAGTGGGACCTCCCCGCCGAGGTGTATCCCGACACGCCGCTCCGCGCGCGCGGACACAACCTGCAGCGCGGCGGCGACCACGCCGTCGTGGCCTGGGCCCTCGAGGCCGGCCAGCGCGAGGTCTCGGTCGGCCGCACGACCCCGACCACCACGACGGTGACGGTGCGTCCGCGCGTCCGCCACGGCTGCCGCGTCGGGCGACGCGAGGCGTGCACGATCTACGGCGC
>JAIOII010001270.1 GCA_019912685.1 Kofleriaceae bacterium | reverse complement strand
CGCCACGCACCCGCGCCGGTCGCGCCGGTCGCGCCCGCGACCGACGCGAGCCCGCTCCGCTGCGCCAGCCCGATCGTGCCCGCGACCACCTCGGCGGCCGCGGCGGCCGCGAACGGAACCATCGGGCTATACGCGCGCAGGCCGTGCTGGACCTGGCCGTAGCCCTCGCCGTTGGAATCTTGCGCGCCCGCGAAGCCGGGCGGCATCCCGTACGATGCCATCGACGGCGCGACGAGCTCGGGCGCGACCATCGGCATCGCCACGTCGCCCGCCGACGAGCGCGCGCTCTCGTACGTGCCGCGCGTCGTGAGATACTGCGGCGTCTGCTCGGCGCGCACGCGCGCCGCCGCCATCCAGTCGAGCTCGTCCTGGAACCACGGGCGCGGGAAGAGCCAGCTCACCGACGGCGTCGAGCGATCGGTCGTCGGCTGCGCCATCATGCGCGCGCCGCGCGTCTCCATCGCCGCCGCCATCCACGGCGCCGCGATGCGATCCGCGAACCCGAGCGTGCGCAGCGAGCCCGCGCGCGTCGCCTTGGGCCCCTCGGGCGCCCAGCGCTCGACGTGCCGCTCACTGGCGTGCAGCGCCGAGCGAGCCGCGGCCCCGTGGAACACGGGACCCGACAGGGCGGCGTTGAGGGCACGGGTCTCGCTCATGGATCAGGTGCTCCGCGGTGGTGATGCGGTGGCGAATCGGGCGGGAACGAATCAGCCGAAGGAGAGGCCTTCGTGCGCGATCTCGAGCGTCTCGATCGAGACCTCGCTCTTGCTGGCGTCGAGCTCCGAGAGCTCCCACTTCACGGGCCAGCCCTTGTAGAACGTCCACTTCGCGACGACCGTCTTGCCGTCGGCCGAGAGCTGCTCGATCGTTCCCCACTTGCGCTGCTGGGGGCCCGGACCGATCGGCTTGAGCCACTCCTCGCGCCAGGAGATGAGCTCCTTGCTGGCGAAGCCACGCTTGAGCGTGATGTTCTTCCACTTGGTCCCGCCGACCAGCTTGCGCGTCGAGTTGTTGTCACCGCCCTCGCGGTGCTCGACCACCTCGGTCTCGTACGAGAGTCCGCTCACGCTCTTGAAGAAGGCGACCTTCGGATCCGAGACCTTGTCCTGGATCGTGACCCGGAAGCAGAAGGCGAGAAACGGATCTTTTCTGGTCATCTCACGTCACTCCTGGGCGGCTTCGTTCGCGTCGTGTCTCAGCCAGGAGTCCCCATCTCCTGGACCAGCGACACCATGATGAACTCGGTCGGAGAGACCGGGGCCACGCCGATGTCGCAGACCAGGATGCCCTGGTCGATACTGTCTTGGGGATTCGTCTCTGCATCGCATTTTACGAAGAAGGCCTCCTCGGCCTTCCCTCCCACCAGCATTCCTCGCTTCCAGAGATCCGTGAGGAATTCCGAGGTCGTACGCTGCAGGCTCTCCCACGTGGTCGCGTCGTTCGGCTCGAACGTCACCCAGGCGAATCCGGACTCGAGGGTCCGCCGGAGCATGATGAAGAGCCGGCGAACCGTGAGATATCGCCACATTGGGTCGCTCGACGCCGTCCGCGCCCCCCACGGCCGCACGCCGCGCTGGAGGCGGAACGTGTTCACGGCGTCGTGGTTGAGCTGCCCGAGATCGTCCTCGCTGACCCGCAGGCTGAGATCGCTCGCGCCGACGAGCTCCTGGTTCGCCGGGGCGACGTGGACGCCGTGCGCCTGGTCGCGCGCGCCGATCACGCCGGTGATGTAGCCGCTCGGCGGCAGGTTCCGCTCGGCGTTGTTGACCGTCGTGCTCTTGATCCAGGGCCAGTAGTAGGCGCAGAACGACGAGTCCGTGCGGCGGCGCCAGGTCTTCGCCCACTCGACGACCTGGCTCGGCGGCACCTGCTTCACCGGCGGGTGCGGGATGTCGAGGATCGCGAAGCGGTCCTTCTGGTTCTCGCAGATCGAGATCATCTGGTCCTGGATCCGCTGCGCCTTGAGCTCGCCCGCCGGGCCGGGCTCGCGCTCGTAGAACAGCATCGCGTCGGGACACGACAGCACCCCGACCTCGTCGATCGCGGCGATGCCGAGCAAGCCCTTGCGCTCGGCGGGCCCGAAGTCGACGCCGATCATGTCCTCGGTCGTCAGCTTGTCGGCGCCGTCGCGGCCGCCGGCGAGCTTGGTCATCGGCAGCGGCTCGGGCAGGTTGTGCGGCACCGGCGACTTGGTGAACAGGTCGACGAGCCGCACCAGGCGCGAGCGCTGCTCGACGACGCGCGGCGCGTAGTTGCGCGACGACGGGTGCATCTGGAGGCCCTTGAAGACCTCCTTGCGGTCCTTGAGGGTGACGTGGAGGTCGAACTCGAGGACCTCGAGGTGCGTCGGCGCGGCGGCGCGGTGGCGCCGGTTGACCGGCGTCTCCTTGCCCCACTTCACGAGGCGATCGCCGACCTCGGTGAGGACGACGAAGTCGCTGTGCTCGCGGCCGTGGATGCGCACCAGGCTGCCGACCTCGAAGCCGCGCGTCGACTTCACGTGCGCCTCGCCGGCGCCGATGTCGAGGTCGCGCGTCATGAGCGTCGACGGGCCCGGGTGGTGCTCGCACTTCACCCAGATGTTGTTGCCCCACGTGCCCTCGTCGAGCGCGCGGATCTTGAGCGAGGGCTTCTTCCAGTCGTCGGCCTGGACGTGCTCGGCGCAGGCGGCGTGGTCGTTCGTCGCCGGCTCGCCGTCGGGCGGCACGTGCGCGACGCGCGTGATCCAGCACGGCCCGCCGCCGTTCCGGAAGTGCGCGTAGACGGCGTCCGACGTGTAGAACTGGTCGGTGTAGCCGAAGGTCTCGACGAACTCGTCCCAGTTGGACACGCGAACGGGGACGTTGATGGGCCCCTTCTGGGTGAGCCCGACGATGCCGGTCACGCGGGTGTCGGCGATCTCGAGCCCGGCGCGCTGCGGCGGGGCGAACGTGGCGTAGACGCCTGGGGCACGAAAGTCGGCGGCAGATCGCATGACTCCCTCGGGGGTCAGAGACGTGAAACAGCGCGATGTGACGTGATCATGGGCGGCGGTCGGCAGCGGCTCTCACTGGCGATTGCGGGCTTCGTTGATCTCGCGGTTGATGCGGGCGATCTCGCGAAGCCAGAGGTGACGCTCCTCGTGTTCCATGTCGAGGATGTCGTCGATCGGCCAGTGGAAGTGGTAGGCGATGTACGCCATCTCCTGGTAGAGCTGCTCGCTCGGGTAGGTTGCGATCGCCGCCCAGGTCACCCCGGGCGGTTTTCAGCTCCCTGCCCTTCGACGAGGACGGCGCCGGTCGCCATGTCGATGTCGAACTCGTGGGCGCACTTCGGGCAGGCGACGTGGTGCTTGGGCGTGCCCGCCTCCTCGTTGATCTTGCGATAGAACTCCTGGAGGTACGCGAGGTCGGTCGAGAACAGGTTCTCGATCACCTCGACGTTGATGCGCTCGAGCTCGCCGAGCTTGGTGATCACGCGCGAGAGCAGCACGATCACGAGGTACGCGCGGTTGGACTGCACGCGGTAGTCGGAGAGCGGCAGGATCTCGTCGCGCGCCGTGGCGAGGCGCATCACGCCGTCGCGGTGGACCTGTCCGTCGCTGTCGACGAACCCGCGCGGCAGGCGGAATCGATGCTCGGTCTTGATTGCGGCCATGTCTGTCTCTTCAGCTCGCGGTGAGTGTGTCGTGCTCCGCCGTCAGACCCCGCCGGCGGCCAGAAACACGATGGCCCGCCTCGGGTTACCGGGGCGGGCCATCAAGCTATCACGGGTCGGGTCGTGGATCAGACGTGCTTCGGGGTGAAGCGCAGCGTCTCCATCACCCACGTGATGGTGAAGGTCGACATCGCGTCGCCGGCCTTCAGCTGCGGCGAGAAGTCGAACTTCTGGCAGGCCGTGCCGGTCCAGTTGATGGTGCCGAGCACCGTCTTCATGGTCTGGTCCTTGAGGTCGGTACCCCAGTCCGTGTACTCGTTGTCGGTGATCGCGCCATCCTTGAGCACCTTGTTGACGTAGGCGAGGGCCGAGTCGAAGGCGATCGACGAGTGGGTGGTCTTGAGGCCGTCGACGTCCCACTTCGCGTAGTGGCGCGTCGGGTGACGGAACATGCCGACGTGCTCCTTGCCCACCTTGGCCGTCATCGAGCCGCACTCGATGTCGATGATCGACTCGGGCTCGATACCCCCAGGAACGCCCTGGGGCTCGAAGTTCGAGGCCAGCCAGTTCTTCTCCTTGCCCTTGATCTGGCCCGAGATGACCTTGTCGTCACCCTTGAGGAAGATCAGGTCCTCGCACTCCCACTCGACGTTGAACTTGAAGTGGGCCTTGCCGTCACCGGCGGAGAGCTTGCCGAGCCCGACCTTGGTGATGAGGCAGGCGGCCATCTCGATGGCGCGCTGCGACTTGAAGTCGTGGTTCGCCAGGTCGCAGCGGAACTGGAACTCGGTGCACTTCTTGTCGAAGACCGAGTTGATGACCTCCATCCACGGCGGCGAGTGCGCCGGGTTGATCTCGCACTTGGCGGTGCCGTAGGTCGGGTTGCCGAGCGCCTGCTTGGTGATGCCATCGGGGCCGAGGCCGCTCGAGATCTTGTCGGCCTCCATGGACGGCGGATCGAACGAGATGAGGAAGCCTGCCGCCTCGTTGTTGATGGTGCAGGCGAAGTTCGAGGTCGCGTATGCTTTCTTGGCAAGAGCCATGACGTTTCTCCTTCAGTGGCGTGGGTGTTCCCTCGTCCACGGAGGCTGCTGAGAGCCCTCGAGCATCCCGCCTCACACCGACTGACCAGTCTCGAGGAATCGCGGCGGCCCCCCTGATCTGGGGGTGATGATTCGCTGACTAGTACGGGGGGCGACAGGGGATCCTTCCCTGCCACCCCTCGCGAGTTGCTTACTCCTCGAGACCGCCGCCGGACGCCATCTGACCGATACGGAAGATGACGAATTCCGCGGGCTTCACCGGCGCCAGACCGATCTCGCAGATCAGCTGACCGGCGTCGACCACCTCGGGCGGGTTGGTCTCGGCGTCGCACTTCACGAAGAACGCCTGATCGGGCGAGGTGCCCATGAGCGCGCCGTTCCGCCACAGGAGCGTGAGGAACGACGAGATCGTGCGCGTGACGCGCTTCCACAGACGATGGTCGTTCGGCTCGAACACGACCCACTGGGTCGCGCGCTCGATCGACACCTCCGCCATGATGAACAGGCGGCGGACGTTGATGTACCGCCAGCTCGGATCCGACGAGAGCGTGCGCGCGCCCCAGATGCGGATCGCGCCGCTCATGAAGCGGATGGCGTTGATGCCCTTCGGGTTGAGCAGGTCCTGCTCGCCGCGGCTGACGTTGTACTTGAGGCCGAGCGCGCCGCGGACGATCTCGTTCGCGGGCGCCTTGTGGACGCCGCGCTCCGAGTCGACGCGCGAGTAGACGCCGGCGACGTGGCCCGACGGCGGCACGTAGATGTTGCCCTTCTCCGGGTCATAGACCTGGATCCACGGGAAGTAGTACGCGCCGTACTTCGAGTCGCGCGGCTTGGGCAGCTTGTCGACGCCGCCCGAGATGGTCTCGGGCGAGTCGAGGATCGCGAAGCGGTCCTTGCGGGTCTCGCAGTGCGAGAGGATCGCGTCCTGGACCGCCGGCGAGGTCTGGCCGGGCGCCGCGACGAGGGCGATCTCGTCGATCTCCTCGAAGCACTTGAGGCCGGTGCGGGCGCCGGGGCCGCCGTCCTTGCCGAGCCACAGCGCGTCACGACCGCCGCCGCCGGTCGACGGAGCCTTGGCGGCTTCCTTGCCGTCGCCTCCCTTGGCGGGCGCCGGCGCCGACGAGCCCTCGGGCGCGCCGATGTTGACGACGAAGCAGCGCGAGCCGCCGTTGTTGAAGAAGCCGTACACGCCGTGCGCGAACGCCTCCGAGCACTCCTTGAAGTCGCCGAAGGTCTTCACGAACTGCGACCAGTTGGTGCACAGCACCGCCTCGTTCAGCGGCCCCTTCGACGACTCACCCAGGAAGCCGACGGTGTTGGTGCCGACGGCCTCGATCGGCTTGGAGCCGCGATCCACTTCCTCTACGTAGACGCCTGGTGACAGATAGCTGGTCGCCATTCGAAAGTCCTCCTGTTTGTCTTTCTCCGAAGGCGGTCGGCCGAAGCCGCCGTCTGTTCTCGTTCCGGTTCGCCCCGATCAGTCGGAAGGCTCCGGCCGAATCATGTCTTGCCGCCCCCGCGCCCTCCGCCCAGATCGAGCCGGCGCGCGAAGGGGTTGGGCATCGGCCCTTCCTCCTTCACGCGCGGGTCGTGGACGTTGCGGTAGGTCATCTCGCGCGTACGCACGCGCGTCAGCGCATCCATCCTCTCCGGGATGATCGGCACGCCGGTGTAGACGTGAACCGCCGGTCGCACCGGCTGGTTCATCGACCCCCAGAACCGCGACAGCGTCCCTTCGTCCAGGCGGTGAGCCAGGAGCATCGGGAGACCCTCGTCCATGTCGAGGCTGTCCTCGAACGTGGCGCCGCGGATCTTGTCGCGCGTGATGAAGGGGTTGTCGATCACCGTGCGCAGGATGAGCCCGAGGAGGAGCTGCTCGTCCTCGGGCGTCTGCGCCCACGCGGAGATGAGATAGTCGCAGCGCACCCAGAGACGGCGGCGGCGAAAGAACTCCTTCACCGAGCCATCGTCCTGCTTGACCTCGACGATCTCCTGCGCCGCGTTGTGATCCCAGTTCTCGGGATCGAGCGCCACCTGGTAGAGGTAGATCGAGACGGCGGGCAGCTTGCCCTCGACCGCGTCCGGCTTCGGAGCCCCATCGACGACGTGGACGCGCTTGTACCCGTTGCGCTTGAATTCCTCCTGGAACAAGCGCGCCAAGGAGTCGGACGTCTCCTTGATGATGTGGTGCTGTGGCGTCGTCGGCGTCGTCATGGTGGGTTGTTACGATCGCGGAACGCGGCTCCTACCTAGCGGCTCCCCCCGGAGCGCGCCTCGAATTCGCTCGACGCTGTCGACGAGCGGCAGTCTGTGTAGCTCGCGAATCGTGGTGCAAAGCGACGAGCGCGACAAGAGCTATGCGCGCGTTTTTTTAACAAGGTATCCGACGGCAAAAGTCGGCTACGAATGGAGCGCAGATGACACGGCGCATCCACCCATCCGAGCCTCGACCGTGGACGTTCACCCGCGCGTCCTGACACCGGCCGGGTGGTAGTGTTCGGACCACCCGTGCTGTTACGCCATCACGTCTTCGTCTGCACCAACGCACGCGCCGAGGGCGGGCGCCCGTCGTGCGGCGCGCGCCGCAGCGAGGCGGTGCTCGAGGCGCTCACCAACGAGATCCTCCGCCGAGGGCTCGGCGCGGATGTGGCGATCACCCATTCGGGGTGTCTCGGCCCGTGCTGGGACGGTCCGAATGTCGTCGTGTACCCGGACGGCGTCTTCTACACCGGCGTCAATCCGGACGACGCGGCGGCGATCGCCGACCACCTCGCCGGCGGCGAGCCGGTCGCGCGGCTCCTGCGAACGCGCTGAGCGCGGAGCTCAGTACGTGAGGAGCTCGTCGAGGTGCGCGCGCTCCCACGCGCGCGCCTCGTCGTAGCGCTCGAAGCGCGCCTCGTCGGCGAGGAACGCCTTGGAGTGGAACTCGCGGCGCCCGTTCTTGACCTTGATGTCGTGCACCTGGTGCAGCATCTCGTGGAACACGATCCACTCGACGAAGAAGCGGGGCACGAAGGCGCGGTCGAGCGAACGGTGGAGGCGGATGAGGCGCTCCTCGACGGAGTAGCTGCCCATCTTGATCGAGTGCCGCCGGCGCGGACGGCCGGTGCGCGCGCCCCACGTGATCGCGGCTTCGATGGCGTTGTCGAAGTAGCGCGCGTTGAGCTCGTCGAAGATCGCGCGCAGGTCGTGGTGGTCGCCGGCGGTGAGGATCACCTGCTGCGGGCTCTTGCGCGCGCGGCCGCGGACGACCTCCTGGTTCGCGTCGATGAAGTCACCGAGCACGCGCGACGCGTCGCGATCGTTCTCGGCGATGTAGCGCGCGAGCGCGCGCGTGATCACCGGATCGGCATCGGCGAACATGCAGTGCAGGCGCACGTCGTAGGTCCGCTGCCCGTGACCGCGCGGCTGCCGCCGCACCGAGATCATCGTGTAGCGGTTGTCGGTGAGCGTGACGCGCACGTTGCCGCGGACGATGTGCGCGCGGATCCGGCGCGCGAGGCTGGTCTCGGCGCTCGCGAGCTCGTCGCTCACCGCGCTCGCGCTCGCTCCGCCCTTTCGCGCGCGGCGCAACGCTTCGGTCAAGCGCGTCACCTGCGCGACGGCGTCGCCGCTGGCGTGAGGGACGGGCTCTGAACACGGAGCGGCTCGCATGGGCACGACGAACGGTGTGACTTCCGCGCCGAGCGAGGCGACGATCGGCCCCGTGTCGGCGTCCGCAATGTCGGTAAGTCGCACTCTCTCTCCTTATATAAGCAGACCAAGGGCAGCCGGTCTCGCCGCCGGACGACCGACGGAGGACCGCTTCGATGCAATGACGCAACCCGCCATCCCCGTCCCCGTTCACCTGAGAAAATGCTATCAGCCGCGTTTCGCGTGGATCAAGTTATCCACAAGGGTCGGGATCGGATCGTGATCCGATCTCGATGAAATGACTACGAAACCGGGGATCGCCGGGATCGGATCACGTTTCGCGTGAGCACGCGTCGGGACCCGGATCAAGTTTTCTGGGGCGGGTCGATCCCCGAGGTTTACGCGGCGCGATATCTTCCCGCGCCTCATGGCCAGTTTCCTGGAGAAGTACCGGCGGTCGCACACCTGCGGCGCCCTTCGCGAGTCCGACCTCGGCGCACGCGTCATCCTGACCGGCTGGGTCCAGAACTACCGCGACCACGGCGGGCTCGTGTTCATCGACCTGCGCGACCGCGAGGGCGTCACCCAGGTCGTCTTCGATCCCGGCCTCTCCGAGAACGCCCACCGCCTGGCCGGCGAGCTGCGCAGCGAGCACTGCATCGGCATCGTCGGCAAGGTCGTCGCGCGCGGCGCGAACAAGAACGAAAACCTCGCGACCGGCGCGATCGAGGTGTGGGCCGACGAGCTCGAGGTCTTCTCGAAGGCGGAGACCCCGCCCTTCCCCGTCGAGGACAAGCTCGACACCAACGAGGCGCTCCGCCTCAAGTACCGCTATCTCGATCTCCGCCGCCCCAGGCTGCAGAAGAACCTCATCACGCGCTCGCTCATCACCAAGACCGTGCGCGAGTACCTCTCGGCGGACCGCTTCCTCGAGATCGAGACGCCGTTCATGGTGAAGTACACCCCGGGCGGCGCGCGGAACTTCCTCGTGCCGTCGCGCCTCAACCCGGGCAGCTTCTACGCGCTCGCCGAGTCGCCGCAGATCTTCAAGCAGCTGCTCATGGTGGCGGGCTACGACCGCTACTTCCAGATCGTGCGCTGCTTCCGCGACGAGGACCTGCGCCTCGATCGCCAGCCCGAGTTCACGCAGATCGACATCGAGATGTCGTTCATCGACGAGGTCCAGCTGCAGACGACGATCGAGGGCATGATCGCCGCGCTCTGGAACGACGTCCTCGGGCTCGAGGTCACGCTGCCGATGCGCCGCATGACCTACGCCGAGGCGATGGAGAAGTACGGCGTCGACAAGCCGGACCTCCGCCTCGATCTCGTCCTGTGCGACGTCACGGCGCCGTGCAAGACGAGCGGCTTCCGCGTGTTCGAGAACGTCGTGAACGGCGGCGGCATCGTGAAGTGCCTGCGCGTGCCCGACGGCGAGAAGCTGTCGCGCTCGACGCTCGATGGCCTCACCGACTTCGCCAAGCAGTTCGGCATCAAGGGCGTCGCGTTCGCGCGCGTGCAGGAGGGCGGCGCCTGGCAGGCGCCGTTCGCCAAGAGCTTCAGCGACGCGGCGCGCGACGAGGTCAACCGCATCGCGGCCGCCGGTCCCGGCGACGTCCTCATCTTCGTCGCCGAGAAGGCCAAGGCGGCGAACACGTGCATGGGCGCCATCCGCCTGCTCATCGGCGACAAGCTCGGCCTCATCCGCAAGCACGAGTACCAGTTCATGTGGCTGACCGACCCGCCGCTCTTCGAGGTCGACGACGACACGAAGGAGGTGGCAGCGGCCCACCACCCGTTCACGTCGCCGCGCACCGCCGACGAGGACAAGCTCGAGTCCGCGCCCGGCGAGGTGCTCGCCCGCGCCTACGACCTCGTGCTCAACGGCGTCGAGGTCGGCGGCGGCTCGATCCGTATCCACCGCTCGGAGCTGCAGGCGCGCGTCTTCAAGACGCTCGGCATCTCCGACGACGACGCCCGCGCGAAGTTCGGCTTCCTCCTCGATGCCTTCCGCTACGGCCCGCCGCCGCACGGCGGCATCGCGCTCGGCCTCGACCGCCTCGCGATGCTCATGACCGGCGCCGAGTCGCTGCGCGACGTGATCGCCTTCCCCAAGACGCAGAAGGGCTCGGACCTCATGACCGACTGCCCCACCGGCGTCTCGAAGAAGCAGCTCGACGAGCTCTTCATCCGCCTCGTCGACGATCTGCCGCAGAAGAGCTGACGCTAACGCTCCGTCGGCGTCACCGCGACGGTCAGCGCCTGACCACGCCGGAGCACGCCGAGCGCCGTCGGCTGCCCCGGCGGGACGTCGCGTAGCGCGCGCACGAGCTCGTCGATCGAGGCGACGGCGCGATCGCCGAGGCGGTGGACGATGTCGCCGTCTCGGATGCCCGCGCGCGCGGCCGGCGTGTCGC
>JAIOII010001269.1 GCA_019912685.1 Kofleriaceae bacterium | reverse complement strand
AGTGGGCGGCGTCGACCGGCGGCTCGCTCGCCGATTGCCGCTCGGTCAGCGCGCGCGGTCGATCTCGGCGATGAGCTGCGCCTTGCGCTCGGCGGGCAGCCAGGCGGCCTCGACGGCGTTGCGCGCGAGCGCCATGAGGTCGGGCGCGCCGAGCGGCAACGCCTGCGCGATCGCGCGGTAGTTGTCGCCGATGTAGCCCCCGAAGTAGGCCGGGTCGTCGGAGTTGACGGTGACGCACACGCCCTCGGCGAGGAGGCGCGCGAGGTTGTGGTCCTCCATGCGCTGGTAGACGCAGAGCTTCACGTTGGAGAGCGGGCAGACGGTGAGCGGCATGCGGCGCGCGGCGAGCTCCTTCACGAGCGCGGGATCCTCGTCGCAGCGGACGCCGTGATCGATGCGCACGACTTGCAAGCGGTCGAGGGCCTCGCGGATGTAGGCGGCGGGGCCTTCCTCGCCGGCGTGCGCGACCGCCGCGAGCCCGAGGGCGCGCGCCGCGGCGAACACGCGCTCGAACTTGCTCGGCGGATTGCCGCGCTCGCCCGAGTCGAGGCCGACGCCGGCGAGGTCGGTGACGAACGGCTTCGCCTCGTCGAGCGTCCGGAAGGCGTCCTCCTCGGAGAGGTGGCGCAGGAAGCAGAGGATCATCGCGCTCGAGATGCCGAGGCGCTCGCGTCCGTCGGCGAGCGCGCGACGCAGGCCCTGGTGGACGGTCGCGTACGGGATGCCGCGCGCGGTGTGGGTCTGCGGATCGAAGAAGATCTCGACGTGGACGACGTTGTCGGCGTGCGCGCGCTCGAGGTAGGCCCAGCAGAGATCGTAGAAGTCCTGCTCGTCGCGCAGGACGTCGCACCCGGCGTAGTAGATGTCGAGGAACGACTGCAGGTCGCGGAAGTCGTAGGCGGCGCGCAGCGCCTCGATCGAGGGGTAGGCGAGCGACACGCCGTGCTTGGCCGCCTTCTCGAACACCATCTCGGGCTCGAGCGTCCCCTCGATGTGCAGGTGCAGCTCGACCTTGGGGAGACGGCGGATGAGGGCCTCGGTGGCGTCGGGGAGCGACATGGCGGCGGGGTCAGCATACACGTTGCAACAGGAGGGGGACGCGGCTACGGTCCCGCCTCTTCCGACGGAACAGCCCATGAGCGACCCGACCCCTGCGTCCACTCCCGACCTCGTCCATGACCTCGTGCCCGACCTCGCCAAGGAGCTCGGGCTGCCACCCGCCGGCGTGCGCGCGGTCGTCGACCTCCTGGCCGAAGGCAACACGGTTCCGTTCATCGCGCGGTACCGCAAGGAGCGCACCGGCGGCCTCGACGAGGTGCAGATCCGCGCGATCGAGGAGCGCCAGGCGTACCGGAAGGAGCTCGAGGAGCGGCGCGCCACCGTGCTCGCGTCGATCACGGAGCAGGGCAAGCTCACCGACGAGCTCGCGGCGCGCATCAAGGCCGCCGACACCAAGGCTGCGCTCGAGGACCTGTACGCGCCGTTCCGTCCGCGCCGCAAGACGCGCGCGATGACGGCGCGCGAGCGCGGGCTCGAGCCGCTCGCGCAGCGCATCCTCGCTCAGCCCGCCGACGGCGATCCGGCGGCCGAGGCGGGAGCGTTCGTGCAGGGCGAGGTGGGCAGCGCGGCCGACGCGCTCGCCGGGGCGCGCGACATCGTCGCCGAGATCGTCGCCGACACCGCCGAGGTGCGCGCGCTGTGCCGCGCCGCGTACGGCGAGCGCGGCGAGGTCGTGAGCGAGCGCGTCGCCGAGACCACGACCGAGCCGACCAAGTACGAGGCGTTCTACGACTTCCGCGAGCCGGTCGCGACCATCCCGTCGCATCGCTTCCTCGCGATCCGCCGCGGCGAGGCCGAGGGCTTCCTGCGCGCGCAGATCGCGCCCGGCGGCGGCGGCGACGAGCTGGTCGCGGGGATCGAGCGGCTGATGAAGCTGGATGCGGCGTCGCCGTGGGCGTCGCTCCTGCGCGAGGCGATCGCCGACGCGCACAAGCGGCTCCTCGGGCCGGCGATCGAGAACGACGTGCGCGCCGAGCTCAAGCTGAAGAGCGACGCGGCCGCCGTCGACGTCTTCGCCGGCAACCTGCGCCACCTGCTGCTCCAGGCGCCGCTCGGCGGGCGCTCGGTGATCGGCGTCGATCCGGGCCTGCGCACCGGCTGCAAGTGCGCGGCCGTCGACGCGACCGGCCGCTACCTCGGCAGCATCACGATCTTCCTCACGCAGGGCGAGGCGGCGATGCAGCGGGCGCGCGAGGAGCTCGCCGCGTTCATCAAGCAGTACGATCCGGCGGCGATCGCCGTCGGCAACGGCACCGGCGGCCGCGACGCCGAGGCGTTCGTGCGCAAGCTGCTCGCGGCGGAGCCGGCGCCGGTGCCGTTGCCGAC
>JAIOII010001268.1 GCA_019912685.1 Kofleriaceae bacterium | reverse complement strand
CGCGCCGGCGTCGGCGCGGCCGTGCGCGTTGCGCCGCGCCAGCGAGCGCACCGCGACGCGCTCGTCCTCGTCGCTGCCGTCGGCGCAGATCTCCTCGATCAGGTTCGACCGCGTGATGACGACGAGCGCGCGCCGGTCGGGGCGGTCGAGCGAGGCGTACAGCGGCAGCACCTTCTTGAGCCGCACGTACGAGCCGCCGTCCTCGTGGCGCTCGAGCGAGAGCGGGTTGCACACGAGCACCGGCGCGAAGCCGTACGGCCGGTCCTCCTCGCGCCGCCGCTCGACGACGGTGCGCAGGAGCTCGTGGTAGTCGCCGCCGCGCAGCGCGTCCTCGCCGGCGACGTCCCAGAAGACGACCTCGATCTCGCCGGCCGAGCGGAAGCGCCGGATCGACAGGGCGACGCTCACCGCGGTCATCACGACGGCGAGCCCGATGCCCGCGCCCGCCGCGAGCTCCGGCGACTTCCCGAGGAGCCACAGGGCGACGCCGACGAGCACGGCGTTACCGAGCGCGAGCACGACGTGCAGCCACAGCCGCGCCGTCCGCGCGAGCAGGACGAGCCGCTCCCACGTCTCGAGTTGCCCGAGCAGCGCGCCCGGCTCCACGCGATAGATGTAGTGCGGCCGCGCGCCCGGGGCGGTCGCGTCGAGGCTGGGCGCCCGCGCGTCGAGCGCGATGCGGTGGATGCGCTGGCTGTTCTCGCGCTCGACGTCGGCGAGGCCGGGCGCGGCGTACGCATCGAGCGTGCGGATCGCGTTCAGGATGAACTGCGTCTTGCCGTCGCCGCGGCAGCCGATCACCGCGAGGTCGACGACCGCCGCGACCTCGTCGCCCGGATCGGTGAGCGATGCAGCCGGCGAGGCCACACCGCCCGGATCCGTCGGGAACAACTTCCTCCGCACTGCCCAGATGATAAGCCATGCGGCGCCCCGCGCCATTCCCGCGCGGCCCGTGTCAACCGCCCGCGCTCCTCGCGCGTCTCAGTGGTGTCAGTTGAATTCCAGGATCCCGAGGAGCGTCGTATCGCACCACGCCTGCGCGCGCGTCTCGGCCGTGCAGCACGTCGCGCAGCGCGGCGCCTGGCGCGCCCACCAGAGGCCGTAGCCGTCGTAGGCGCCGCCGTCGTCGTCGTCGAACACGCCCCACGCGAAGCCGAAGCGCGTCGCGTTGCCGTCGCCGATCGACGCGCGCGGGATGCGCACCTCGACGGTGAAGCCCTCGGTGGTCGGCAGGCGCACGGCGTCGATCACCGGATCGGCGCCGTTCGTCGACGGGTAGATCCCGTACACCGGACGGTAGTCGATGATCACCTCGTGATCGTCGGCACCGTACGCACCCGCGCGGTCACCGGCGCCGTCGACGTAGAACGTGATCGCGTCGTTGTCCCACGTGTTGGTCGAGTCGCTCTGGTGCGGCTTGGCCTCGGCGACGTCGAAGAACAGGTGCACGTGCGTCGCGTCGTAGCCGGCGCGCAGGCCCGCCGTCATGCTCGGCGTGTAGCCGGCCACCAGGTCGGCGTTGGCCGCGCTGGCCAGGTCGAGCACGTAGCGCGGCGAGCCCGCGAGCTCGGTCGCCATCCCGTCGAGGTCCGGCGCGGCGCCGAGCGGCATCGCACGGATCACGCCCTCCTCGGGCGCGGCGTCGACGGGCACCGCCGGCGCATCGATGGCGCGCGCGTCGGTCGTCGTCGTCGTCCCCGGCGCGTCCTCGCTCGCCACCGCCGCGTCGACGTCACCACCGAAACCGTCCGCGGCGCCGCCGGGCTGGAACGCGCAGCCGGACACGGCAAGCAGTGCAAGTGCGGACAGAGCGCAGCGCATGGACCCCCTCGAGGCCGCAACGCATATCCCACATGCACGCCGATGTGAACCGAAATCGAACCTCGGTGCGCCGAGCGATCACGCGCGCTTGCGTCGTCGGACCAGCAGACCGAGCGCGATCAGCAGCCCTCCCACCGCGGGGGTGAGCGGCGCCGCCTGCGCGTCGCAGCACCCGCCCGGCTCGCGCGGCTCGGCGACATCGCCCTCGGGCTCCTGCTGGATGCCGAACTGCTCGGCGACCGCGGGCCACAGCCGCGCCTCGCACAGGTCGCGCTGCATCGTGCCCACGGGGCACGAGAGCGGCCCCTTCATCTGGACGTAGCGGAAGACGCGGCTCCACGAGGTCCCGTCGGCGCTGCGCCCGATCGCGAACATGTCCGGCTCCCAGTTCGCGCCGCACGCGAAGAGCGCGTCGCCGCGATCGCCCATGCAGGCCGCCTGCGGCAGGTCCGAGATCTTCGCGAACGTCTGCCCGCGGTCCGTCGACCGGTGGATGCCGCCCATCTGCGTCGCGACCAGCACGCTGCCGTCGGCGCGCATGATGACGTTGCGGATCGTGTCCGACGTGGTGAGCACCTCGGCGAACGTGTCGCCGCCGTCGGTCGACCGGTACAGCTTGTCGCCGGCCGGCGGCACCGCGCGCACCGAGCGCACGAACACGAGCTGCGGATCGTCGGGCGCGACCTCCTCGACGAGGATGAGCGGGCTCGTGCCGAGCAGGAACGCGCTGATGCCGAGCATCGTCCAGTTCGCGCCGGCGTCGTCGGTGCGGTAGAGGTGCACCGTCGGCGGGATCGCGCCGCCGTCGGGCCCGGTCTGGGTCACCTGGTAGCCGGTCACGTACGCGCGCTGCGCGTTATCCGGCGCGACGCCGATGCTCTTCCACCACACCGTGCTCGACGAGAGCCCGAGCGGCGTGAACGTCCGCGCCTGGTCCGTCGAGCGGTAGATGTCGTTGGGGCGCCCGGCCTCCGCCGTCGCCACCCACACCGAGCCGTCGGGGCCGGTGTCGATCGCGTCGACCCAGATGCCCGCCAGGTACCCCGGGCTCGTCGGCGACTGCTCCTCCGTCGCCGTCGCGAACGAGCAGCCGCCGTCGCGGCTCACCCGCAGCCCTTCGAACGTCGTCGCGTAGATGTCGCCGTTCTCGCCGATGCGGTACTTCGGATCGAACGTGCCCTCGTAGCCGATGTTCTGCTCGCACACCCAGTAGAAGCTGCCGCCGTCGTCGTGGCTCACCAGCAGCCCGAAGGTGACGCCGAGGTAGATGTCGGTCTGGTTCGCGGGCCGGAAGGAGACCGACACCGACGACGGGAAGCGCCCGTTGGCGTGCGCCAGACCGGCGCCGGCCGCGAGCGCGGCGAGAGCGGCGGCGGCGAGGCGGCGCGACATCCGGCGAGCGTACCCGCTTCAGCCGAGCCGCGCGAGCGCCTCGAACGCCCCCGACTCGCCGAGCCCGATCATGACCGCAGCGCCGATCACACCCGCGGCGACGTCGTCGAGGACGACGCCCGCGCCGCCCGGCACGTTCTCGTCGATCCAGCGCACCGGCGGCGGCTTGAGGATGTCGAGCGCCCGGAACACGACGAACCCGATGCCGAGCACCCACCACGAGCCGCGATCGACCAGCGCGACCGTGGCGAGGTAGCCCGCCACCTCGTCGATCACCACGCGTCCCGAGTCGTGCGTGCCCCACACCTGATCCGCCCGGTGAGCCGCGGCGATCCCGACGAGCGTGACGGCCAGGACGACGAGGAGGAACAACCAGGTGTCAAATCCTCGACACGCCCACGCCAGCGGTACGGCCACCACCGTACCGCACGTTCCCGGCGCAACCGGCGAATATCCTGCCCCGCCTGCCGTGGCGACGGCACGCGCGACGAAGGAGGTGATGGCGGCGCGGCTCATGTCACCCGGCTTGCAAGACGTCGTACCACGACGCTCGACCCATCTGTGCCAGTGAACATCCGGACCCGCTAGCGGGTCTCCACGCAACACCTGCGGGTAAAGTCGCTTGGCTGCCGCCGGAAAGAGGTGGTAAAGCTGGCGCCCAACCCGTCCGCCACCGAAAGTAACCTCGTGGAACGCCTCACCATCCTCGCCCCCGCCATCGTGCTGGTCGGATTCTTCCTGACCATGTTCGGCGTGTACTGCGTGATGTGCTGGACGGGGCATGCGCCCAAGCTGGGCAAGCTGAAGACGAACGACTTCTTCGGCCCGTTCTTCACGCGCTACATCGTGTGGCTGATCCAGCCGCTCGAGCGGATGTTGATCGCGTCACAGGTCTCGCCCAACGTCATCACCGGCCTGTCGCTCGCCGCATGCATGGGCGCGGGCATCGCGATCGCCTTCGGTCACCTCGCGACCGGCGCCTGGCTGTACATCGCGGGTGGTGTGCTCGATCTGATCGATGGGCGCCTCGCCCGTGCGCTGGGGCGACAGACCCAGGCCGGCGCGCTGTTCGACTCGGTGGCGGATCGCTGGGCGGAGCTCGCGTTCTTCACCGGCTTCGCGTGGCACCTGCGCGAGGGCGGCTGGTTGCTCGCGGTGATGGGCGCGGCGGGTGGCTCGCTGATGGTGAGCTACACGCGGGCTCGCGGCGAGGGCCTCGGTCTCGATCTGAAGGTCGGATCGATGCAGCGGGCGGAGCGAATCGTGCTCGTCTCGCTCGGCACGCTCATCGCGGCGTGGTTCGCGGCGAGCCCGGCGACGGCCAAGTACTCGGCGGCCGCGGCCGGCATCGCGCTCGCGATCTGCGGCGTGCTCTCGGCGTGGACGGCGATGGGCCGCTGGATCGAGGGCTACCGCCAGCTCCTGGCCAAGGAGCCGGGCGCCGAGCGCCGCGCCGAGGAGGCGGAGGTGCGCGCCGCCGAGAAGGCGATGCGCATCACCGGCGAGGCGGCCATGCGCATCACCGGCGAGAATCACGCGTAGGACAGCTTCCCCGGGCGGCGACAACGTCGCCGTGAATCGTGGTCGTGGTCGTCGTGGTCGTGGTCCTTGACGGCGACGGCGACGTGAACGTGGCCGGCCACGTAGACGTCGCCGTCGCCGTCAAGGTCCACGTTCACGCCGACGACACGTCAACGTCGACGGCGCACACCGGCTTCCTCGCTCGTCGCGGGAAGACCCCGTACAGGAAGAGCAGCAGCGCGAGCAGCAGAGACGACGTTGGTGGATTTCCGGACGTGGAGCAGCAGCCGCCTTCGTCGGGCGGCGCCTCCGAGATGCAGACGTACTGGTCGCCGTCGAGCGTGTCGCAGCGGTAGCCGGCCGGGCAGAGGAGGTTGCGCGGCACGTCGCACGTGTACGTGCAGGTTCCCTCGACGCAGAGGTACGCGGAGCAGTCGGTCGCCGCGTCGCACGCCTGGCCGAGCGCGCCGGGCGGCTCGCCCTCGTAGTCACAGACGCGGCCTTCCCCGAGCACGTCGCGGCACACCATGCCCGACGCCGGACAGTCGGCGTCGCCGGTGCACGGCTGGCTGCAGAAGCGCGAGTGAGGATCGTCGGTCCACGCGACGCACAGCCCGGTCGTGCACTGCGTGTCGGCCTGGCAGATCTCGCCGAGCTCGCTCGTCGGGCAATCGGGATCCGGGAGCTCGCAGCCCGACGCGCACGTGCCGTCGGCGTTGCACGGCAGACAGTCGGGGTCCTGGCTGCAGCCGGCGCGCACGCACTGGCCGTTCATGCGGCACGACAGATCGCTCTGATCGATGAACGGCTGGATGAACTCGTCCATGTAGAGGTCGGGGCGCGCGTCGCCGCTCGGGTTGAAGCAGCCCTGCAGCGAGTACGAGTGCACGCCGGCCAGGTACTCGACGCCGTCGACGGTGATGAAGCCGGGGCCGCCGGAGTCGCCCTGGCAGATCGCGGTGGCGTCGTCGGCGTCGACGTCGCTCACCTCGATGTAGTCGGGGTGAACGCCGCCGCCGAGCCGATCGATCTTCATCATGCCGACGCGCTTCTTGCCGTCGAGCTCGCGCGTCGTGCGGTCGTGGATGCCGAAGCCGACGACGCGGTAGCTGGCGCCGACGAAGGGCGCCAGGTCCACCTTGTTCATCGGCACGACCAGCGCCGGATCCTGCGGCGTCGTGAGCAGCGACACCGAGACGTCGTGGCCGCCCGCGAGGCTGCCGTTCCAGTCGGGGTGCGTGAGCGTCATCCGCACGCCGACGCGCATGCCTCCCGTCGTCGTGTCGTTGCCGAAGAAGGCGGAGACCGCCGGATCGCCGCCGGCTTCCTCGAGGCAGTGCCCGGCCGAGAGCACGACCTGGGGCGAGACGAGCGTGCCGGTGCAGAACACGCGGCCGGTCGACGTCACGAGCGCGACGACGCCAGGATCGCCGATGGCGACGTCGGCGCCGACGACCGGCGCGGCGGACGTGCCGACATCCGGCGTCGCGTCGACGCCGCACGCGACGCACACGCTGGCCAACCCCAGGACCCACGGGACGAGACGCATGTCTCGTCGTCTCACGCCCGGCGGCCGCGCTCAAGTGCTAGAACGCACGCGTGCGGATCACCACGTGGAACATCAACTCGATCCGCGCGCGCGAGAAGCGGGCGCGGGCGTGGATCGCGGCCAACCAGCCCGACGTCCTGTGCCTTCAGGAGACCAAGGTCGAGGACGGCGGCTTCCCCGGCGCGATGTTCGAGGAGCTCGGTTACCGGTACGCGCACCTCGGGCAGAAGTCGTACAACGGCGTCGCGATCGCCGCGCGCACCGAGCTGACCGACGTGCGCCGCGGCTTCGGCGACGGCGGCGACGACACGCAGTCGCGCTTCCTGGTGGCGACCGTCGCCGGCGTGCGCGTGTGCTGCCTCTACGTGCCCAACGGCCAGGAGGTCGGCAGCGACAAGTACGCCTACAAGCTCGAGTGGCTCGCGCGCCTGCGCCGCTGGCTCGAGGCTAGCACCGAGCGCGGCGTGCCGCTCGCGCTGTGCGCCGACTGGAACGTCGCGATGAGCGACCTCGACGTCCACGATCCCGCGGCGTGGGCGGGCAAGAACCTGTTCAGCGAGCCCGAGCGCGCGGCGATGAACGAGCTCCTCACCTGGGGGCTCACCGACTGCTACCGCGCGCGCCACCCCGAGGGGCGCGACTACTCGTGGTGGGACTACTTCGGCGTCGCGTTCTTCAAGAACCGCGGCCTGCGCATCGACATGATCCTCGCCAACCCGCCGCTCGCGGCGCGCCTGATCGACTGCACGATCGATCGCGACGCGCGCAAGGGCCAGGACGCGAGCGACCACGCGCCGGTCACCGCGACGTTCTCGGACTGACCCGCGGGCGGTGGGCGTCGATGAACGCCGTCGGATCGACCTGCGCGTCGGGCGGGCCGTAGCCACCGCCGAGCGGGCGACCGAGCGCCGCGCGCAGCTCGAAGTGCAGGTGGGCGCGGTACACGCCGCCGGCCGTGCCGATCGTGCCGACCTGCCGGCCGCGCGCGACGCGCTCGCCGACGCGCACGTCGATGCGCTCGAGGTGCGCGTAGAGCGACTCGACGACGCGCGGGCCGTCGTCGTCGCGCACGAGGTGCACGACGCGCACGACGTTGCCCCAGCCGCCGCCGTGATCGCCGGTGTCGCTGACGCGGCCGTCGGCGACCGCGAACACGGGATCGCCGAGATCGCTGTCGCCGCCGCGCACGCCGTTCCAGTCGGAGCCGAGGTGGGCGTGGCCGCCGCCGAACGGCTGCGCGTCGTAGTAGCCGGCCCCGTCGGGCGGGCCGACCGGATAGTCGAAGCCGTCGGCCAGCCCGAGCTGGAGCGCGATCGCGATGAGGCGGTCCATGCCGCGACAACGCGCGGCGGAGACCGCCTCTCGTCAGGTCTGTGTCAGGGCGTCGCGGCGCGGCGACGCGTTCACGGCACGTTGGGCGCGCCCGGCGTGATCGTCGTGGTCGCCGCCCAGTCGGCCGCCGCGTCGTTGGTGTCGGTCCCGTTGGGGATGCGCGAGAGCGACCGGGCCACCGCCGGATCGTCGACGGCGGAGGTCATCGTACCCTCGACGAGGCTCACCGAGCCGAAGCCGGTGAGGTTCACCGTGAGCGCGCCTTCGTACGCCAGCTTGTCGATGATCGTCATCGTCGCGGTGTTCACCAGCAGGATGCCGTCCGACGCCGGCGACATCGTCGTGCCGCCGTTCTGCAGCGCGTCCTGGGTCGGCCAGCTCGCCGTCGGCGGCGTGTAGCGGACGCCCGGGCTCTGCACGGTGACCGCCGAGGTGGCGATCACCAGGTAGCCGCCCGCGGGGATCGAGCCGGCGGGCGCGAGCGGAACGCGGCGGTACTCGGCCGGGGTCCCCGACCCGTTGACGAGGACGAGCTCGAGGTCGGCGAGCGAGTACGCCGAGCTGGTGCCGTTGAAGAGCTCGACGTACTCGGTCATGTCGGTGCTGGGCTGGTCGTAATCGATCTCGTTGATCATCAGCGCGTTGGTCGCCGCGGTGACGGTGATCGTCGCGTCACGCGTGACGGCGCCGAGCGTGGCGGTCACCGTCGCGGACATCTCCATGTTCGTGTCCATGTAGCTGAACGTCGCCGAGACCTGGCCCGCGGGGATCGTGAGCATCGCCGGCAGCACGCCGGCGTTGGCGGGGTCGACCGAGAGCGCGACGCTCGTGCCGCCGGCCGGCGCCGGAAGGTCGAGCGTGACCGTGAACGTCGTCGACGTCCCGGCGAACATGGTCGTGCTCGCCGGCGTGAGGGTGTCGAGCGCCGGCTGCTCGCCCGCGCCGATCACGCGCACGTCCGCGGTGAGCATCCCGCCGAGCGTCGCGGTCAGGGTCGCCGTGCCGGCGGTGAGCCCGTTCACCACCACCGTGGCGGCGCTCGCGCCCATCGGGACCGTGACGCCGCCGCCGACGACGGTGAGCACGCCCTCGTCGCTCGACGTGATCGGCACCATCGTGTCGCTCGGCGCGGGCCCGTTGAGCGTGACGGTGAGCGCGGTCGGGATCGTGGGGACGCCGTTCTGGCCCGCGTCCACGTAGGACAGCGCCGGCGCGAAGGCGAGGACCGCCGGCGCGCCCGCGACGAGATCGCTCGCGCCGCGGGGCTCGAGCTTGCTGGCGCCGCGGTGCGCCAGCACGCCGGTGACGCTGGCGAACGCGCGGCCGACCGTGATCGCCGGGCTCGGCACGTAGAGGAAGTCGTCGACCACGAGCATCCCGCTCGCGTCCTGGATCGTGAACTCGCCCTGCGACGCGTTGATCGACGTGACCGTCGACATGCCGACCTGCACCAGCACCCCCTCGAGCGGCGTGGCGCGCGAGCCTCCCGTCGCGACCTCGGCGGCCGTCGCGATGACCGGCGCCGGCGCCGCCTCGACGCCGGCGTTGACGATCGTGACGGCGGTGGGCATGTCGATCTCGGTCTGGCCGTTGAAGACCGTGACCCGGCCCTCCACGGTGACGCGGTTGCCCACGGCGACCGCGGCGAGGAACGGCGAGCCCGTGTTGGTGAAGACGAAGATGCCGGAGTAGTCGGCGCCCATGTCGCCGGCGTCGCCGGCCTTGACCTGCATGAAGAAGCCGTTCGAGCCCTTGCCGGTGACGATCGCGTTGGTGACGCGGGCCCGCGTGCCGACCGGGATGGTGCCGTCCTTGATGTCGTAGATGGTCGAGTCGACGATCACCGCGGGACACACGGAGTCCGGGTTGGCCACCGCGGGACAGAAGTCGCACGCGTCGCCCTTGTCGTCGGTGTCGCCGTCGGCCTGGCCGGGATCGCTCGTGAACGGACACACGTCGGTGAGGTTCGCGACGCCGTCCATGTCGAGGTCGTCGCCGACCGGGGTGGGATCGCACGCGTCGCCGATCCCGTCGCCGTCGACGTCGGCCTGCATGCCGCTGTCCATCGGCCGGATCGGGTTGAACGTGCGCGGACAGTTGTCGCTCGCGTCGGCGCGGCCGTCGCCGTCCATGTCGCCGGCGGTGACGCCGTCGTACTCGTTCATGCGCGAAGGCAGACAGGTCGGCTCGTCCGCCGGCGCGCTGCAGATGATCGCGGGATAGGCGAGCGGCACGGCCGCGGTGAGCGTGGCGAACGTCTGGTTGAACTCGCGCTGCGCGCAGATGCGGCGCGACTCGGCGCATACCGTGACCGTCTCGCAGCCGGTCGCGAGGGCCTCGACCACGTCGTCCTCGCCGTAGAGCACGTCGCCGTCGCGCACGACGAGCGCGACGTCGGCGTCGCCGGCCTCGATGACCGCGCGGTACGTCTCGCCGGCCTCGGCGCGGAAGATCGCGATGTCGGCGAGCTTGCCGACGGTGAGCGAGCCGATGAGCTCGTCGCTGCGCGCCGCGACGGCGCCGTTGATCGTCACCATCCTCCACATGTCCTCGTCGGTGAACGCGCGATCGAGGTACGTCTGGTTGAGCTCGTCGACGCAGGCCAGCTCGCGCAGCATCGTCGCCGAGCCGGTGTAGGTCCAGTCGGTGCCGACCGCGACCACGCCGCCGAGGCGGTGCATCACCTGCGCCTGCGAGGTGTTGCCGAAGAGCGAGATGTTCGAGCGCGGCGACCAGACGAGCACCGAGCCGTCGCGCTGCATGTCGTAGTAGTCGGTGGCGTTGGCGGCGACGACGTGGACGTGCGCCGTGTTCTTCTCGACGAAGTCCTGGCCGCCGCCGAACGACGTGCGCTGGCACTGGAACTCGGCGCGCGAGCGGGCGTCGATGCCCTCGGACACGTGGCTCACCAGCGCGTCGAGCGCGGCGACCTCGCGCTCGTCGAACTCGTAGTCCCAGCCGCAGTTGGCCGGGATGGTGTGCTCGAACGACGAGTTGTCGTTGAGGATGAACACCTCGTACTGGAGCCGCTCGAAGCCCAGGGCGAACTCCGGCGCGGCGACGTCGTCGAGGTTGCGGATCATGCCGTCGGCGTGACCGGAGCCGACGACCGACGTCGTACCGGCGAAGAGGTGCCGGATCTCGTTCCACCGCACGCCGTCGGTGTTCGAGCTGGTGTTGCCGTACTGGTTGGGCGGCGTCGGCCACGCGTCGCGCCAGTCGTTGCGGTGACCGTAGCGGCGCGGGTCGTGCGCGGCCGTCGAGGGCAGCGGGGCGCGGTTGTTGTACGTGATGTGATCGTGGGCGTTGACGAGGCCCGGCGAGATCACGTTGTCGCCGCAGTTGATCCGGGTCGCGGTGGCGAAGCCCGGCGCGCTGCTCGGATCGCAGCCGACGTACGTGATGTGGTCGCCGTCGTAGACGACGGCGCCGTCCAGGTACGTGGTGCCGAGCCCGAGCACGGTGCCCTGGAGCACCACGGCCGTGCCGCTGCCGTCCGTGACGTCGCAGTCGCCGGTGGTCGGCGCCGGGAGCGGCGTCGGGCACTCGACGACCTGCGTGGGCATGGCGTCGGGCATCGCGTCCGGATCCATCGCGTCCGGGTTCGCGGCGTCGGGCGTGGCGGAATCGGGGTCGCCCGGATCGTCGTCACCGCCGCACCCACCGCAACCTGTGAGCCCGAGAACCAGCGCGAGGAGAAGGAGTGAGGCGAAAGGACGAGAAACCGACGGCATGGCCGGCGGTTATGGCACAGGCGCGTGGCAGAACGAACCCCGTTCTGCAACTCCGAGGAACCCCTGGTGTCTCGATCACAGGGAATGGGCGGGCGTGTCCAGAAGTTCCCAGATCGAGAGCCGTCATCGCCCGTTGGAGATCACCATGAGCCGCAAACGCCCCGGGAGCATGAGCCTCTGGACCATCATCGAGTCGCTGCAGCGGCGGCTCGAGCGCCAGGGTCTGGCGCGTGACGTCATCGACGCGGCGGTCGTGGCCGCGCTGGCGCAAGCGATGAACGGTGCCGCCCGCGCCTGATCCTCCGCGACGTCGCTCGGTCCGGCCCGTGCACATGCCGCGGGCATGGGCCTCCACCACGACGAATCGGCCGCCCCGAGCGGGACGGGCCGGGGAACCAACCCGCCACTGCGACCGGATGGTTGCACACGACGCACCGGCGGACGCTGTGTGCTCGTGTCGGTGCTGCTCGCGAGCGCGTGCGCCGGGGAAGCGCCGCCGCCGCCGCCCGAGCTCACCGATGGGATCCCCGGTGACGAGGTGCCCGAGCGCTGGGCCGAGGGCGTGGAGGTCGACGAG
Organism: Kofleriaceae bacterium; assembly: GCA_019912685.1. Taxonomy (GTDB): domain Bacteria; phylum Myxococcota_A; class Polyangia; order Haliangiales; family Haliangiaceae; genus UBA2376. The sequence continues at coordinate 1,068 of JAIOII010001268.1, read as the reverse complement.
GATCGCTCCGGCGACCTGCGCCCCGAGGCGCTCGCGCTGATCGAGGCGCGCGAGGCGGGCGAGCCCGAGCCGAACGAGGAGGTGAGCTACGCGTGGCGGCCACCGGCGACGGTGCGGGTCTGGCGCCGCCGCCTCGACGGCTCGACGGCGTCGTGCCAGGGCCGCGTCGACGTGATCCCGCTGGAGAAGTACGTGAAGGGCGTCTTGCCGCACGAGTGGATCCGCAGCTGGCACGGCGAGTCGCTGCGCGCCGGCGCGGTCGCGATCCGCACGTACGCGGCGAGCTGGGTGACACGCGGCGGCAAGTACAGCTGCGCCGACCTCGACGACACGACGGCGTCGCAGGTCTACCAGGACCAGACGTACGCGGTGACCAACGCCGCGGTCGACGCGACGGCCGCGACGTTCGTGATGAAGAACGGCGCGCCGGTGTTCGCCGAGTACTCGGCCGAGAACGGGCACCCGACGGCGACCGGCATCTCCGACTCGGTCTGCGCCGGGCGCGCGCGGAACGGCCACGGCCGCGGCACGTGCCAGTGGGGCAGCCAGCGCTGGGCCAGCCAGGAGGGCAAGAGCCACGCGTGGATCCTGCAGCACTACTACCCGGGCGCGACGGTCGCGCGGGTCGATGGCGGTGGCGGCGGCGGCGGCGGCACGACGGCGATCATCGTCGACAGCAACCCCGCGGCGAACGACGCGGCGGTGGCGCGCGTCGAGTACACCGGCACGTGGACCGCGTCGAGCGGCACCGCGGGGTTCCACGGCACCGACTACCGCTGGGCGGCGACCTCGCCGACGTCGGCGCCGGCGACGTTCTGGTTCCACCTGCCGAGCGCGGGCACGCGCACGATCGAGGCGTGGTGGGTGGCGGGGACGAACCGCTCGTCCGCCGCGTCGTTCATCGCGTACGACAGCGCCGGCGTCGAGCTCGGCCGCGTCGCCAGGGACCAGCGCACGGACGGCGGCCGCTGGAACCCGCTCGGCACGTATGCGTTCCGCGCCGGCTGGAACCGGGTCGTGCTGTCGCGCTGGCAGGCGACCGGCAGCGTCGTCATCGCCGACGCGATC
>JAIOII010001267.1 GCA_019912685.1 Kofleriaceae bacterium | reverse complement strand
ACGCGGCGCCGAGCTGGAGCGAGAGCGTCACCGCGTCGTTGACGTCGGCGTCCACGCCGCCCAGGCCCGCCGGCCGGAACGCGCGCGCGTTCACGACCGACACCTGCGCCTGCCCGCGCCAGCGCTTCCAGCGGCCGGCGGCGACGCCGGCGAGGACCTCGGTCACGTCGTCGCGCTTGCGGTCGATGCTCGGGTTGAGGAAGGCGCCGAGGACGAACGGCTCCACGTACGGCTTGTTCTTCTTGGCGCCGCCGACGCGCCACCCGGCGACGAGCTGCGTCGCGACGAACGTCGTGCGCTCGCGGCCGGCGAGCGCGGCGCCGAGGTGGCTCTGTCCGACGAGGACGTCGGCCCAGAGCCGCAACCCGAGCCCGGCGTCCTTCAGGTCGAGCTCCAGGTCCGCACCGCCCGCCCAGTGGCGCGCGACGCGCGACCCGTCGATCGTCTCCCGGTTCGAGCCGACCACCCCGACGCGGACATCGGGGCAGAGGTCGTGCTCCACGCGCACCGCCGCGGCGACGCCGCCGCCGTCGCCGAGCGCGCGCGGATAGTCCGAGCCGTCGGTCGACCGCGATTGCGAGGCCGCCGCGATCACGCGCGGTCCGTCGTCGGCGGCTTCCCACGTCACCTGCACCGCGTCGTGCCGGCCGGTCAGCGTGATGCCGTCCTCGAGCACCTCGGCGACCACGCCGCGCTCGATCGTCGGCAGCGTCCACGCCGACGCGTTCTCGAGCGCCGAGATCGGCAGCTTGAAGTGGCCGGCGCGCACCGACACGCCGTGGCCCGCCTCCAGATCGACGAAGGCGTCCTTCACCTCGACGCCGCGCGCCGCCTCGATCGCGACCTTGACGCGCAGCTTCTCCTTCCAGCGGTAGTTCACCGCCACCCGCGCGCTGTCGAGCGAGAGCTCGCCTTGCCACGGCGCGCTCTCGACCGACGCCGCGGCGAAGCGGCTGAACACGCGGCCGGCGAACGAGAGCGGCTCGTCCTCCTTCGGTGGCTCCTCCTCGTCGGCGTGTACGGATCCGGCTCCGGCCGCGAGGAACATCGCGGCCGCGGCGAACGGCAGGGAACGCATCGGGTCACTCCTGGCCGTGCGGCCGTGCCTGCTTGATGTAGAGCTGCGGCGTCTCGCCGGGCAAGCCCTCGAACTTGAACTCCACGTCCATCGCGTACCACGCGCCCGGGGTGGCGCCGTAGGCGACGCGGAAGTGGTCGTGGATGCGGTCGAGCGCGTCGGCGAGGGCGAAGAGCTGCGTCGTCGTGAGCACGGTCGTGTTCGGCGCGGTCAGGTTCGAGCGCTTCAGGTAGACGACCGGCTGGCCCTGCTGCTCCCAGAAGACGAGGATCTGATCGGTCGTGACGCCCGCCGGCGGCAGGACGACCGACTCGCCGCCGAGCTGCACGTTCACGTAGAGCGCCGGGTTGAGGCCGGACGTGTCGTACGGGTTGTTGGTGAGGGCGACGCCGTTGGCCTCCTCCTCGGGGAACGAGCGGTGCACGAGGAGCGCCATGCCGACGGCGAGGTGGTCGATGCCGCGGTAGCTGCGCTCCTCGAACGCCTTGAAGTTCCAGACGCTCGCCCACACGCGGCGGATCGCGTCCTCGATCGGATCGTCGAGGTCGCCCGGCTGCCCCGACACCGACGTGTAGAGCCCGGCGCCGGTGAAGCCGTCGAGGTCCTCGGCGTTCGTGCTCGAGCGGAAGCGCATGCGCGTGTCCGGATACTCGGCGTTCAGCTTGGTGGTGACGAGCTGGACGAACGCGGCGTCGATCGGCGCGGCCTCGATGTCGGCCCGCAGCTGCGCGAGCTGCTGATCGCGGACCGCCGGATCGTTGGTGAAGGCCGGGTCGGCGATCATCGCGGTGACGCGCGCGTCGAACCCGTTCGCCTCCATGAACTGCCGGTAGTAGTAGATCGGGATCGCGAAGCCCTTCGGCATGGGCACGCCCTCGACGAACGTGAGCGCGCCGAAGTGCGCCGCCTTGCCGCCGTACGCGCGGGTCGTCGTCTTGACCGCGTCCTTCAGCGTCGTCGACGCGTCGAGCGCGACGAGGTCGACGTCGTCGCGCAGATCGGTCGCGGTCAGGTCGATGCCCGGCACCTGGATCGCGCCCGGCCGGTGCTCCTCCCACCAGGCGTCGGCCTCGGCCTGCGTGACCTCGACCAGCTCGTAGTCGAAGAGCTCGACGCGTAGCCGCACCCACTTGCCCTCGAGCGCGCGCAGCTCGGCGCTGTCGAACGCGCCGCGCAGCGCCATGTTGGGCGTCCCGCGGTTCTTCGACAGGACGTTCACGTGCGAGAGCGGGGTCTGGAACTCGGCGGTGACGATGCCCATCGCGACCGAGATGTCGTTGGGCACGTGGTCGAGCACGGCGATGTCGCGGAACGAGAGGTACGCCGTGCCGTTCGACAGCTCGTCGGCGGTGAAGAAGCGCAGCTGCCCGTAGCTCTCGGCGACGTTGAGCGGCTGGTAGGTGATGCCCTCGTAGAGCTCGTCGGTGGTGATGACCTTCACCGAGTCCGGCAGGTCCTCCGCGATCGCCGCGACCGCCTCCGACGTCGGGTGGAAGTACAGGTCACCGCCGATGAACGTGGCGCCGGCGATCGCGTGGTACGCGGTCGCGACCATCTCGGCGTCGGCCGTGTCGTACGGCGAGATCTCGTACACCCACTTGTCCGGCTGCTCGTAGTGGGTGAGCGCGCCGAGCAGGAAGCGTCGCGACGGCGTGAAGTACTCGGTCGTGTTGAACTCGGCGAGCATCGGCACGACGGGCAGGCCGTTGCCCGAGAGGTGCGTCGACGCGAACATGTAGTGCGTCTCGAAGAGCACGCTGTTCTGGAAGTGGAGCCGGTCGGCGTCGACGCGGTCGACGATGGTCTTGACCGAGCGCGCCCCCGGGATGGTCGCGTCGAGCGGCCGCGACGCCAGCGCCTGGAAGTCGTCGGCGCAGCCGAGGGTCGGCGACGACTCGGTCGCCTCCGTGAGCCCGAGGCAGACCGGCGCGTCGCTGCCGCCGCACGCGGCGAGCGCCAGCACCGGCACGAGCAGTCCGACGAGCCTCATGGGGTGAGCGCGAAGCAGTAGATGCCGCCCCAGCCGCCGCCGGCGCCGACGCTGGTGCCGGTGCCCGGGCCGTTCTGGACCAGGTTGACGCCGGGCGAGCAGCCGCGGAGCTGGTGCGCGCGGATCCAGTGGGCACCGCTCTGCGCCGGCCACGAATGACCGCAGCGGACGGCGTTGGGCGAGCCCGCCCCGGCGTCCGTCCAGTCGTTGCAGGTGTTGACGGCGCTCGTGCCGTCGAGGCGCCCCTGCGTCGTCGATCCGGTCATCACGTCGTGCGAGTCGCCGAGCGTGGTGAGCGGCGTGCCGTTCTCGTCGGGCAGATCGTTCACGGTCTGCGCGTCACCGGCGGGGCGGTTGCCGCTGATGAGGCCGGCGAGGTCGTTCGCGATGAGCCGCCCGTTGCGGTCGTACCAGGGGCCCTGGCCGATGCGGTCGATCGCGTGGATCGGGCTCCCGTTGTTGTACGTCGACAGGAACGCGCGCCAGGTCTTGTGGCCGAAGCCGACCGCCGCGGCGGCGTTCTGGCAGATCTGGTCGGCGCCGGCGAGGCCGCCGAGGTTCCCGCCGAAGCCGTCCTGGCTGCCCGACTGCGAGCGCATCGTGGCGAGGCTCGTCACGAAGAAGCTGAACTGGACCTCCGGGGCGTCGGGGCTCGCGGCGTCGACGGTGTCACCGCCGCCGTCGCCGGAGCCGGTGCCGCCGCCGTCGCCGTCACCGGCGCCGTCGTCGTCGTCACCGCCGCCGCATGCGGCGACGGGCACCACGAGGCAGAGGGCGAGGAGTCGCGTCCAGATCGTCATACATGTCACTCCGGGTCCGAGGGATGGCACCTTGGGTCTGTCCAAGCCTCCACGGCCAGGCTTAAGATTCTCTTACGGAAGCGCCACGAAGATGCGACCAGAACGTAACCGTCGCTGACATTCGACCGCGCCCCCGCACCTCGCATGCCCTCGTCCCTGGCCGACGTCGCCACCCTGTTTCCCGCTGCTTCCACGGAGCTGCGCGAGCGCCGCGAGCTGTTGCGCCGCGTCGACACGAAGTTCGTCTGCACGCGGCCAGTCGCGCTCGAGGTCGTGAAGCGCCTGCTCGGCCACTACGCCGCGCTGCCGACCCCGGGCGGCAACCTGGCGACCTACCGGAGCCTCTACTTCGACACGAGCGATCTCCGCTGCTACCACGACCACCGCCGCGGCCGGCGGCTGCGCCACAAGGTGCGGATCCGGCACTACCCCGATCGCGGCCTCAGCTACCTCGAGGTCAAGACCAAGCGCAACGAGGCGATCACCGACAAGCGGCGCCGTCCCCTCGCGTTCCATGACGAGACCCTCGGCGACGACGAACGAACGTTCCTCGCCGGCATCGTCGACCTGCCGGTCCACGACCTCGTGCCGATGATGCGCATCGACTTTCGGCGCCTCAGCCTGGTCGCGCTCCACTCCGCCGAGCGCGTGACGATCGACTGCGACCTCGCGGCGGAGACGCTCGACGGCGCGCGCTGGGACGCGGGCGATCGCGTGATCGTCGAGGTCAAGCAGTCGCCGTTCTGCCTGCGCACGCCGGTGATGAGCGCGCTGCTCGCGCACGGCCTGCGCGAGCGGTCGATGAGCAAGTACACGATCGCCACGGCGCTGGTGCGCCCGGAGCTGCGGCGCAACCGTTTGTTGCCCGAGCTGAAGGCGATCGAGAGGATGACCGCATGACGTTGCCGATCAACCAGAACGACTTCTTCGGGACCGACCGGTTCATGGACCCGGGGGACTTCCTGCGCCTGGTGACGCGGCTCTCGCTGGATCTCGGCTTCGTCTCGCTCGTCGTCCTGCTCGTCTACTACCGCCTCTACAAGAACCGCGAGTACGTCTTCACGTACTTCATCTTCAACCTCATCACGTTCTCGATGTGCATGCTCCTGCGGAAGGTGCCGATGGAGCTGGGCTTCGCCCTCGGCCTCTTCGCGGTGTTCGGCATCCTGCGCTACCGGACCGAAGAGATCCGCATGCGCGATCTCACGTACCTGTTCATCATGATCGGCCTCGGCATCGTCAACGGCGTCGCCAACAAGAAGGTGTCGACCGCCGAGCTCTTGATGGTCAACACGGCGATCGTCGGCCTGACCGCGCTGCTCGAGCTGCCGTCCGCGGCGCGCCGGTACGGCGCGACCCCGATGCTCTACGACAACCTCCGCCTGCTCCAGCCCCAGCACCGGGCCGAGCTCATCGCCGACATCCAGGCGCGCACCGGGCTCGATGTCATGCGCGTGCAGGTCCACCGGATCGACATGCTGCGCGACGCGGCCGAGATCACCATCTTCTACCGCGGCGCGAGCAGCCGCCCCGAGGAGTCCAAGCGTGACGCTGCGTGACACCATCCTTCCCTTGCTCGGGGCCGCGACCCTCCTCGGCGCATGCGGCGACGACGCGCCGCCCGACGACGGCGACGGCGGCGTCGTCGCGTGCACCACGCCGGCGACCGAGCGCTACCTGCCGCTCGTCGTCGGCGCCAGCTGGACGTACGACACGAGCGACATGGGCGCGCCCACCGTCGTCAAGACGTCGACCGTCGAGGCGCTCGAGGACGTCGGCGACCGCAAGACCGGCGTCACCGCCTACCGGGTCCGGACGGAGAAGTCCGGCACGAGCGGCGACGTCGTGAGCTGGCAGGAGGACCGCTGCACGTCGATCGTCCGCCACCGCGAGCAGAGCTTCGATCTCGCCGACCAGCTCCTGACCGACCAGTTCTACGTGCCCGGCAAGCTGCGCGTCGACGAGACGGCGGAGCACACGGTCGTCGGGGCGACCTGGACGACCGCGTACACCGAGGTCGAGGTCGATCCCATCCTCGGCACGAAGACCGTGTCGAAGGACGAGACGTGGACGATCGAGGCGGTCGATGAGATGGTCACGACCCCGGCCGGGACGTTCACGTGCCTGCGCGTGCGCAAGATGACGTCGGGGAACGCCGACAAGACCTACTGGTTCGCCAAGGGCTTCGGCAAGATCCGGGAGACGGGCGAGCAAGAGGAAACCCTCACCGGGTACACGATCCCGTGACCCCCTCGACTCGCGTCACCGTGCTGGCCCTCGTGCTCCTCGCCGCCTGCGGGGGCGGCGACGATGACGGCGGCGACGACGACGGCATCGACGTCTCGAGCCTGACCTACGCGCCGTGCGCGCAGGCGTCGCACGTCGGCGGCTTCGACATCATCCTCGGCGACGGCTTCACGTCGGTGCAGGGCCAGGTGAACGACGCGATCACGCCGAGCCGCGTCTACGACACGCTCGGCGAGAGCGGCGCGTGCGCGTGGGTGAAGGCGCCGTCGCTGGTCTGCAACCCGGCGTGCCCGACGAACCAGACCTGCGGCGCGGGCAACGTGTGCGTCGACGCGCCGGTCGCGCAGGACGTCGGGACCGTCACCGTCGCCGGCATGCTGGCCGACGTCTCGATGCCGCCGCGGCCGCCGGTCTACTACTACAACTTCACCGGCACCCTGCCCCACCCCGGCTTCGCGGCCGGCGCCGGCATGCGCCTGGACGCCCCCGACGCCGCGCCCGGCTTCTCGCTCCTCGGCTGGGGCATCGACCCGCTCACCACGACGGGCACCACGATCGACGTCCAGTCGGGCGCGCCGCTGACGGTGACGTGGAGCGCGCCGACGATGACCGGGCCGGCCAGGGTCGAGATCTCGCTCAACGTGAACGGCCACGGCCTGGTCGGCAGCCACGTCGACTGCGTCGTCGACGACACCGGCTCGTTCACGATCCCCGAGCCGATGGTGACGAGCCTCCTCGCCGACGGCATGTCGGGGTTCCCGACCTTGACGGTGCGGCGGACGACGACCGACTCGGTCGACACGGCGCACGGCTGCGTCGAGCTCGACGTCGAGAGCGCGGTCACGCTCGACGTCATCATCCCCGGCCTCGAGTCGTGCGACGGCGACGAGGACTGCACGCCGCCCGAGACCTGCCAGACCGACCTCACCTGCGGCTAGGCGCCGCGCACCCATGGCGGACAGGATCCTGCTCATCGAGGACGACCAGGAGCTCGGCGCGCAGATCGTCGAGAGCCTGAGGAAGGCGGGCTTCGAGCCGACGTGGTGGCGCGCCGGGCGGCACGTCGAGCCGGCGCACCTGCACGGCCTCGTGCTCGTCATCCTCGATCTGATGCTGCCGGCGGTGTACGGCCTCGACATCCTCAAGGAGCTGCGCGCGGGCGGCGCCGAGGTGCCGGTGCTGGTGCTCTCGGCGCGCAACGACACCGCCGACAAGGTGCGCGCGCTCAAGCTCGGCGCCGATGACTACATGACCAAGCCGTTCTGGCCCGAGGAGCTCGTCGAGCGCGTGCGCGCCCGCATCCGCCGCCCCGCGCTCCAGCGCGGCGACGCGCTCGAGGTCGGCAAGCTGCGCGTCGACCTCGCGACGCGCGGCGTGTCGGTCGAGGGTGGCGCGATCGAGCTCACGCGCGTCGAGTTCGACCTGCTCGCCGCGCTCGCGCGCCGGCCCGGCGTCGCCGTGACCCGCGGCTGGCTCGTCGAAAACGTCCTCGATCCCGACCGCGAGGGCAACGAGCGCACGCTCGACGTCCACGTGTCGCGGCTCCGGAAGAAGCTCGGCGCCGGCGTGCGCGTCGAGACCGTCTGGGGCATCGGCTACCGGCTGGGCACCGGCGCGGGCACGGAGAGCGCGTGAAGCTCCGGACCCGGCTCGTCGTCGCGACGATCGGCGTCACCGTGCCCATGGTGGTGCTGCTCATGTGGCTCGACGGACGGGCGCGCCACCACGCCGCGGCGGTCGCGCTGTCGGAGGGCATCACCCGCCGCCTGCAGAACCCCGACGAGCGCTTCCGCTGCGAGACCGAGCCGGCGACCTGGGGCAAGCCGCGCTTCGGGCCGCGCCGACCGCCGCCGCCCTTCCCGGTGGGTGCGCCGCCCGTGCACTACGCC
>JAIOII010001266.1 GCA_019912685.1 Kofleriaceae bacterium | reverse complement strand
GGCTCGCCCGACGGCGTGCCCAGCGCGCGCGTGACCACGTGCTTCCACGCGAAGTCCTCGCGCTCGGGGAGCTCCGTGCCCGCCGCGACGAGCTGCGCCCACAGCGAGTGATCGACCGTGAGCTGCTCGAGCGCGCCGTCGCGCAGCCGGTACACGCGGCTGTCGCCGACGTGCCCGATGACGGCGCGCCCCGGCGCGAGGCGGAGGACCGCGACGGTCGAGCCCATCTGCGCGAGCCGACCGTGCCGCCGCGCCGCGATGCGATCGCCGGCGAGCCGGGTCGCGACCGCCACCTCGTTCTCGGTGACGTCGAGGCGCGGATCGATCCGGTACGGCCAGGTCACGTCCTGGTCGCTGGCGGTGCGGCTGACCAGCTCCTCGATCGTCGTGACGGCGACCTTGCTGGCGACCTCGCCGCCCTCGTAGCCGCCCATGCCGTCGGCGACGACGAAGAGCCCGAGATCCGGACGAGCGCAGACCGCGTCCTCGTTGTCCGAGCGGCGGCCGGTGACGGTGAGCGCGAAGGTGTCGAGCAACATGGCCGTCCGTAGAGCGCGCGGCGTGCCGCGCCGAACCGCGCGACACGCCTTGCTCCGGAGGAGTGGCGACACCTCTCCCGGTCTGCGCACGACCGGTTGCTGACGCGCTGCGTGGCGACCTGAGCCGCCGCCAACTGCAGTTTCAGGTGGGGACTCGGGACCAGCGGCCCACGTCTCACCCGTCCGCCAGGAAGTGAATCATCATCGGTGGATACGCCTCATGTCCGGGATCTCGGACACCTGGAACCGTTGTTGCTCTGGGGTCTCCGCGCACCGACGCGGGAGACCCGGAATGCGCCAGCTCATTCTTTTCGGACTCGTCACCAGCACCGCCCTCCTGGGCTGCACCCAGACCGAGATCGAAGATCGACCCGAGCCGCCGCTGCTCCAGGTCCTCTCTCCGGAGCGCGGCACGATGACCCCGGGCCTGGCGACGGTCGAGGTGCGCGGCACGGTGATGCCGGCGCCCGACAGCGACGCGACGATCACCCGCGTCGAGGTGAACGGCATGGCCGCCCGCCTGGACGAGCTCGGCAACTGGAGCGCGAACATCACGCTCGAGCCGGGCGCGAACGTCATCCGCACCGTGGCCACCGACTCGGCCGGCGCCGTCGCCGACGACACGCGCGGCCTCGTCACCGGCGATCTCCGCCCCGTCGACACGACGATCGAGAACGCGATCGCTGCCGGGCTCTCGGCGGCGGCCTTCGACAAGCTCGGCGACACCGCCGCCTCGCTCGTCTCGCAGAGCGATCTCGGCGCCTTCGTCGCCCCGTACAACCCGGTCATCGCCAAGGGCCTCGACAACGGCGAGGAAGACTGCCTCTACGGCAAGGTCTCGGTGAAGCCGGGCCTCGACGTCGCCAACGCGTTCCTCGCGCTCGTGCCCAACGACAGCGGGCTCGCGCTCGACGCCGAGCTCGTCGGCGTGAACATCCCGCTCCACGCCCGCTACGCCGCGGCGTGCCTCGACGGCGACACCGACATCACGATCACCGCGCAGCGCGCGCGCATCCGCGGCAACCTCGCGATCACCGTGGTGAACGGCCGCTTCGACGTGCGGCTCGTCAACCCGACCGTCACGTTCACCGGCTTCATGCTCGACGCCGGTGGCGTCCCGGGCGCGGTGCTCGATCTCCTCGATCTCGACCAGGAGATCGCCGACACGCTCGCGTGGGCGGTCGAGCGCTTCATGGCGCCGCTCGTCAACCGGGCGCTCTCCGGCGTCGAGGTCGGGCCGCAGAACCTGAGCCTGCTCGGGCAGCAGCTGCGCGTCGCGGTGGCGCCAGCCGGCGTCGCGTTCGACGCGGCGGGCGCCGAGGTCGTGCTCGACGGCTCGCTCGTCGTGCAGGGCACGAGCGCGAAGTTCGTCTACACCGAGAACCAGACGCCGCCGGGGCGTGGCGGCGCGGGCGTCGCGCTCGCCGTCGCCGACGACACGATCAACCAGCTCCTCGCCGGCTTCTGGGGCGCGGGCGGCCTCAACATGCAGATGGAGAAGGACCTCGGCATGTTCGATTCGCTGCGCCTCGACGCGCTCCTGCCGCCGGTCGTGTCGACCGACGCCGACGGCGCGATGAAGCTGGTGATGACCGACCTGATGCTCGAGCTGCGCAAGAACGGGCAGATGCTGGCGCGCACGGCGGTCACGATGGAGATGAAGCTCAAGGTCGAGCCGGCCGCGAGCACCTACGCCGCGAAGATCGCGATCGAGCTGCCGACCCTGCGCGCCGACATCCTCGAGAACGTGCAGGGCATCCCCGACGAGCAGCTCGAGGCGCTCCTGCCGCACGCGGTCGAGAGCCAGATCGCGACGTTCGCGCCGCTCCTCGGCGCGGTGCCGCTGCCGACGGTGCAGGGCGTGATCGTGACCGACCTGCACATGGGCGGCACCGGCGGCTACGTGACGATCGCCGCCGACATCCAGTGATCAGAACCAGACGGTGTCGAGGTAGATCTCGGGGCGCGGGTCGACGATCGAGCCGCCGTGGCGCTCGTCGATCCAGACGAGGACGCGGTTGGTGCCGGAGGAGACGCCGCCGAGCTCGGCGGTGCCCTCGATGAAGCGGGCATGGCCGATGACGGTCGGCGTGCCCGCGGTGAAGGCGGCGGTGCCGGGGCGGGTGAGCGGCGCGGCGTAGAGCTCGATGCGGCCGGTGGGCAGGCTCTGGTACGAGCGCTGATCGAGCCAGGCGAGGACGCCGCCGACGAGCGTGGGCTCGCTGCGGTGGAGCGGGG
>JAIOII010001265.1 GCA_019912685.1 Kofleriaceae bacterium | reverse complement strand
GCAGGAGGTACGTGCACGCGGTGGCGCCGTCGCCGAGGTCGAGGCCGGCGACACCGGCGAGGTGCGCATCGGCGCCGGCGCCACCGCGTGCACGTACCTCCTGCCGCCATCGCTGGCGGCGTATCGCAAGCGGTGGCCGGGCGTGATGATGCGCGTGCGCGAGGCGTACGGCGATCAGCTCGAGGCGATGATCGAGAGCGGTGACATCGACATCGCGATCGTGACGGCGCTGCCGCGCAAGACCCCGCAGAAGCCGTACGACTGGTGGCGCGACGACGAGCTGGTGGTGGTCGGCGCCCCGGGCGTGAGCGCGCGCACCGCCGGGTGGGTGACGTTCGGCGAGGGCTCGCCGACGCGCGCGCTCCTCCTGGTGCGCAACCCGGGCGCGCAGATCGTGATGGAGCTCGGCTCGATCGCCGCCGTGAAGGGCCACGTGCGCGCCGGCATCGGGCTGGCGCTGGTCAGCCGCGCGGCGGTCGACGCCGACCTCGCCCGGGGCGCGCTGGTCGAGGTCGACCTGCCGTGGGCGCCCGTGACCCGGCGCCTGGCGCTGCGTCACCGCGGCGTCGACCGGTTGCCGCCCGCCGCCGCCCGGCTGCGCGAGCAGCTCCTGCGAGAGATGGCGTCCTGACGCTTGCGGTCGGGGGGCTTCCCGGGTAACCACGCGCCAGGCCGACCATGATCCCGACCCGCGTGTATCACTATCGCGATCCCGCGGCGGTCATCCTCGGCCTGAAGGAGCTGCGCAAGAAGGGCCTGACCCCGCGCGGCATCCTGTTCGTCGCCCTCGATCCGCGGGGCGAGACGTACATCGCCGTCCCCGAGGATCTCGACGCCGTCGCCAACGTGCGCGTCGGCGACAAGCTCTCGCTCGAGGCGCCGTGGCAGGGCCGCTACTTCCACCTCGACGCCGTGCACCGCCTGCCCGGCGACACGGTGCTGTGGAACGGCGACCGCCGCCTCGGCGACACCGGCAGCGCGCCCGAGGTGGCGTGCGCGATCTCGGAGTGGCTCAAGGGCTCGAGCGCCAAGAACGTCTTCCTCGGCTGCACGCCGCACCAGCCCGGCTCGTGGTGGACGGTCGATCACCGCTCGCCGGTGATCGACCTGCACGCGCGCGGGCTGGTCGACACCGTGGTCACCACGTCGGGCCTGCTCGCGCGGCGCATCGACGAGCCGAACCTCTATCACATCGACTTCGCGACGCTGGCCGCGCACCAGGGGCCGCGCGACGGCTGGCACGAGATCTTCAAGAGCGAGATGGGCAACGTGCTCCTCGTCGAGCGGCGGGTCCTCGGCTACCGCCTCGTGCTCACGTGCGAGCGCGGCCTCGTCGAGATCGACGTCAGCCACCTGCCGGATCTCGTGATCGAGACCGCGCGCGTGCCGATGAAGTCGGGCTTCGGCGTCGTCGGTCGCATCGACGGCGGCGCCTTCGCCGTCACCGCGGGCAAGGTCGAGCCGTGGGGCCTCTCCGACGTCAGCCCGGCGATGCTCGTCGGCTCGCCCAACGAGACGATCCTCGATCTGCCGCGCACGCTGCGCGCTCACCCGATCGACTGATCACGCCGGCTGATCGGGCGGCGGGCGATCGGGCGCCTCCCCGCGAAAGACGCGGACGCGCCGCACGCGTCGCGCCGTCGCGTCGACGACCTCGAGCCGCGTGCCGTCCTCGCAGACCAGGCGCTGGCCGGGCGCCGGGATGCCGAGCGCGAGCGCGATGCACACGCCCGCCATCGTCGTCCGATCCGGGCCCACGGGCACGTGGAGCCCGAGCGCGCGGTTCACGCGGCGCACCTGCACGGTGCCGGGCAGGACCACCGAGCCGTCCGCGTCCCAGCGGATCGCCGCGTCGCCCTGCTCCGTCTCGCTGAAGATGTCGCCGACGATCTCCTCGAGCAGATCCTCGATGGTGACCAGCCCGAGGAAGTCACGCTGCTCGCTGGTCACGATCGCCATCTGGATGTGGCGGCGCTGCAGCTCGCGCAGGACGTCGACCGCGCGCGCGCCGGCGTCGACGAAGTACGCCGGCCGCAGGATGTCGTCGAACACGATGAGGTCGCTCTCCCAGGCGAGCGACAGGAAGTCGCGCGCGACGATGTACCCGACCACGTGGTCGAGGTCGCCGTCGTAGACCGGCATCCGGTTGTGGCCCTCCTCGAGCAGGAGGCGCCGGATCTCCTCGGCGGGCGCGCCGCGCCGGACGGCGGTGACCTGGTTGCGCGGCACCACGAGCTCGGCGACGCGCACGTCATCGAAGCCGAGGGCGCGCATGGCGATCTCGCCGGAGTGCGCCGTGACCGAGCCGACCTTGGCGGCGTCCTCGACGAGCTGGCGGAGCTCGTCGCGCGAGAGCCGCGACTCGGTGAAGGTCGTGCGGTCGCCGAAGACGCGGAGCACGACGTTCGAGCACGCGGTCAGGAACCAGACCAGCGGCCGCATGAGGCTCGACAGGCCGAGGAGGGGGCGGGCGATCGAGTACGCGTACGTGCGCGAGAAGCGGAGCGCGAGCGACTTGGGCACGAGCTCGCCGAACACGAGCGACAGCCACGAGATGAGCGCGATGACGAGGGCGAAGGCGATGTCGTTCGCGTACGCGCCGGCGCCGAGGCCGGCGAGGGCAAGGGCGAGGTCCTCGGCCAGGGTCGCGCCGCCGAACGCGCCGGCGGCGGCGCCGATCACCGTGATGCCGATCTGCACGGTGGCGAGGAAGCGCTCGGGACGATCGCGGAGCGTCTTCACCGCGAGCGCCGACCGATCGCCGGCGCGCACGCCGCTGGCGAGCTGCGGCGCGCGCACGCTCAGGATCGCGATCTCCGCCCCGGCGAACAGCCCGTTCGCCAGCACCAGCACCACGATCACCAGGATCTCGAAGGGCATGCCGGAACCTTACAGGGGAGGCGTCCGGCGTGCCGCGCCCGCGGCGCGAGGTCGACGTCAGGGCGAGCTCTGCAACATCGCGATCCACATGAGGCCGAACGCGAGCAGCACCACCGCGGTCACCGGCCAGAGCCCGATGACGGCCGCGACGAAGCCGCGCACGCGCGGACCCATGTTGTCCTCCATCGAGGCGAAGCGATCACGCAGCGGGATCGGCGGTGGAGCCACCGCGATCCCGCCCTTGCGGACGACACGAGCCTGCGGAAGGGGCGCCATACCTTCCAGTATGGCGCACGATCTCGGTGGCGCGAGCCGCTACGGGAAGTCCGCCGTGACGGCCTCGACACCGTCCATCAGCACGTCGCAGGTCGTGGCGGTGGATGTCGTGCAGCCCCCCCACGTCGGCATTCCTCCGGATGCGGTGAGCGTCACGGTCGAGCCGCTGTTGTAGTTGCCGGTGCAGGCGCTGCCACCGTTGTCGTCGCAGTTCATGATCGTGCCGCTGCCCGCCGACACGGTCCCGGATCCGGTCACCGTGACGGTCAGCGCGAAGGTCGGCACGAAGGTGGCGGTGACGGACTTCGCCGCGTCCATGGTGGTCGCGCACGTGTTGCCGGTCGGCGTGCAGTTGCCCGACCACACGACGGCGTCGGTGCCGGTGGGAGTGGCGGTCAGCGTGACCGCCGTGCCGCTGTTGAACGTCGCGTCGCACGTCCCCGTGGTGCAGCTGGTGATCCCGGCCGGGCTCGACGAAACCGACCCGGAGCCGGCGCCCGCGATCGTGACCGACATCTGGAACGTCGGCACGAACGTCGCGACGACCGTGGTGTTCGCGGTGAGCGTGACCTCGCACGTGCCGGTGCCCGGGCACGTGACGCCCGTGCCCGACCAGCCCGTGAACGCGTTGCCGGGGTCGGCCGTCGCGGTGAGCGTGACGACGGTGCCGTCGAGGTAGGCCTCCATGCAGTCGCCCGAGCTCGCCGCGCAATCGAGGATGCCCGCCGGCGCCGAGTCGACCGAGCCGGCTCCCGTACCCTCGGGATCCACCGTCAGCGTGCGGAACACCGGCGCGTCGAACGTCGCCGTCACGCTGCGGGCCTGGCTCATCGTCACCTGACACGAGGGGTTGGTGGTGCAGCCCGGCGCCCCGCTCCAGCTGTTGAAGGTGGCGCCGCCGGTGGTCGAGGCGGTGAGCGTCACCACCGTGCCGCTCAGGTAGCTCTCCGTGCAGTCGAGGCCGCAGTCGATGCCGCCGGGGGACGACTGCACGGTGCCGAACGCCGAGCCGCCGCCGAGCTTCATCACGTCGAGCGTGAAGGCGGCGTCGAACTCGGCGTTGACGTTCCGGTCGCTCTGGATCGTGTTGAGCACGCACGTCGTGTTCGAGCCCGCGCCGGCGCAGTCACCGCCCCAGCCGATGAACACCGAGCCCACGGCGGGGGTCGCCGTCAACGTGACGGTGGTGCCGTCGTCGAACCCGGCGCTCGTGGTCGAGCACCCGGTGCCGCAGTTGATCCCGGCCGGGTCGGACGTGACCGTGCCGGTGCCGCTGCTCCCGGTCTTCGTCAGCGAGACCGTGTCGACGTCGGCGAACTCGGCCTCGACGGTGACCGCCTCGGTCACGCTGAACATGCACGTGTTCGACGTGCTGCCCGCGCAGGCGCCGCTCGCCCACTGGACGAAGCGCGACCCGGCCGCCGCCGTCGCGGTCAGGGTGATCGCCGTGTTGACGTTGTAGTCCTCGACGCAGTTCGAGCCGCAGCTGATGCCGTTGTTGGTGCCGGTCGGGCCGCTCACGCTGCCGCTGCCGTCGCCGATGCGGCTGATCGTGACCCGGTTGTCCTCGAAGGTCGCCGACACCTGCTTGTTCCCGTCCATGGTGATCATGCAGGTCGAGCTGCCCGAGCAGCCCGCACCCGACCAGCCCACGAAGTAGTCGCCGCTGCCGATGACCGGGGTCAGCGTGACCACGGTGCCGTGGCTGTACGTGCCCTCGCAGTCGTTGCCACAGCTGATCCCGGCCGGGTTCGACGTGATGTCGTTGTTGTTGTTGCCGTCGTCGTCGTTGTTGACGGTGAGCGTGTAGGTCTTGAGCGTGAAGGTCGCCGTCACGCTGCGCGCCTGGCTCATCGACACCGTGCAGTTGCCGGTGCCCGGGCAGGTGATGCCGCTTCCCGACCAGCCGGTGAAGGTCGAGTTGGCGTCCGCGGTCGCGACCAGCGTGACGCTCGTGCCGGCGGTGAAGCCGAACGTGCACGTCCCGCCGCAATCGATGCCCGCCGGGATCGACTGCACGGTGCCGGAGCCGGTCCCCGACCTGGAGACGGCCAGGTTGAAGGTCTGGAGGGTGAAGGTGGCGGTGACGGTCTTCGCCCCGTTCATCGTCGTGATGCACGTGCTCGTCCCGCTGCAGCCGCCGCCCGACCAGCCGGTGAACGTCGTCGACGAATCGACCATCGCGGTCAACGTCACCATCGTGCCGGCCGCGTAGCTCTCGCTGCAGTCGCCGCCGCAGGTGATGCCGGCGGGGTTCGACGACACGGTGCCGCCGCTCGCGCCGTTGCCCGCCTTGGCGACGGTCAGCGTGTTCAGGTCGAACGTGGCCGTGACCGACTTGGTCGCGTCCATCGTCACCATGCACGTCGTGGCGGTCGTGCAGCCGGGGGCGCCCGACCAGCCGGTGAACACCGAGACCCCGGACGCGGCCGCGGTCAGCGTCACCATCGTGTTCGGGGTGTACGACTCGGCGCAGTCGCCGCCGCAGTTGATGCCGGCCGGCGCCGAGGTCACGGTGCCCGTGCCGGTGCCGTTCTTGACGACGTTGAGGGTCGTCGACTCGAGGCGGCACGTCATCGAGCAGCCGTCGCCGTTGTTCAGGTTGCCGTCCTCGCACTGCTCGCCCGCGGCGGTGTTGAGGATGCCGTCGTCACAGGCCGGCACCGTGCAGTCGACGTCGCACAGCGCCGGGTCGCCGCCCGGAGCGCTCGCGTCGCAGGTCTCGCTGGTCGAGAGGACGCCATCGCCGCATGCCGGCAGCCGGCAGTTGGTGCGGCAGCCGTTGGTCTCGATCATGTCCCCGTCGTCACACTGCTCCCCGTTCGACGCCTCGGTGATGCCGTTGCCGCAGGTCTCGATCCGGCACACGGCCGAGCAGCCGTCGCCGCCCGCCGTGCCGCCGTCGTCGCAGTTCTCGGGCAGCGTCTGACCGGCCGGCACGAACATCGTGTTGATCGTGCCGTCGCCGCACTCGGCGTCGGTGCAGTCCGGGTCGCACGTCGTCGGATCGCCGAGCGGGTCGGTGACGTCACAGTCCTCGCTCGCCGACGCGATGCCGTCGCCGCAGCGCGGGAGCTGGCAGTTGTTGCGGCACGCGTCGGCGTCGTCCATGTTGCCGTCGTCGCACTGCTCGCCGCGCGACATCTCGACCACGCCGTTGCCGCAGCCCTCGATCCGGCACAGGCTGTCGCAGCCGTCGCCGTTGACGTTGCCGCCGTCGTCGCAGTTCTCGGTGAGCGTGCTGCCGGGCGGCGTGAACTCGTCGTTGACGATGCCGTCGCCGCAGGACGGGACGGTGCAGTTGGCGTTGCAGCTCGGCGACGGCTGGCCGATCGACGGCATCGTCGGCGTGCCGGGGTCGCACTCCTCGAGCGGGACGCCGGCCGAGACCTCGCTCATGTTGAGCAGGCCGTCGCCGCACACCGGCACGCTGCAGTCGCTGTCGCACGCGACCGTGTTCTGGCCTTCCATGCCGTTGTCGCACTGCTCGCCCAGCCCGCCCTCGACCTGACCGTTGCCGCAGCCGGCGCCGCCGGTGCAGTCGTTGCGGCAGGTGTCGTTGTTGTCGTCGTCGCCGTCGTCGCAGACCTCGCCGACGTCGAGGATGCCGTTCTGGCAGTCCTCCTCGGAGAGGCAGTTGGGAGAGCAGCCGTCGCCGGCGAGGTTGTTGCCGTCGTCGCAGACCTCGGCGCAGTTGGTGCCCGTGGCGGTGGCGTTCAGGCAGGTCGCCGGGCTGTTGGTCGGGTTGTTGGGGAGGTGGTCGTCGATGATGCGGTTGCCGCACGCCTCGGTCGAGGTGCAGTCGTCCTTGCAGCCGTCGTTGCTGTCCTCGTCGCCGTCGTCGCAGGCCTCGCCGGCCGCCGCGTTGTGGAGGTTGTCGCCGCAGACCGGCAGCGTGCAGTCGCTGTCGCAGTCAGCGGTGTTGGCCGCGTTGTCGTCGCACTCCTCCGGGTTCTCGCCCTCGGTGTTGACCCGCCCGTCGCCGCACGTCGCCAGGGTGCAGTCGGCCAGGCAGTCGTCGTTCTCGAGCTGGTTGCCGTCGTCGCACTCCTCGCCGGAGTCGACGATCATGTTGCCGCAAGCGTTGGTGGTGCAGCCGAGCCCGTCGGCGGTGCACACCGAGCCCTCGGGGCAGACGACGCCGCCCTGGCACTCGATGGTGCGGGTCTCGAAGCACGCGGCGAGCAAGAGCGCCGCGGCCGCGGCGACGAGCACGGGGAGCGCAGCGAAGCGAATGGGACGAGCCATGGGTGTTCCCTCGAGTAGGCGAGTTGCCGAGAAAGCCGAAATGGGTGGTGCGACTAGAAGCGACCGACGGCGGCGAAGCCGGCCATGTCCGGTCCGAGGACGGGCGTGACGGTCGTGCCCGCGTTCAGCTCCGCCTTGAGCGGATCGATGCGATAGCTCTGCGGGCGGTTGAGGATCACCAGGACGACGCCCGTCGCCACCGCGACGCCACCCACGGTGTAGGCGACCGCCGCGAAGTTCTGCTTGCTCTCGGCCGACGACTTCATGTCGAGCATCGCCGGGGTGCGCGCCGAGCATCCGCCGCTCGGGTCGGTCGCCGCGCAGTCGGCGATCGCCTGGTCGTAGTCCTCGAGCCCGGACTTGGCGCTCGTGTGGAGCAGCGCGCCCACGCCGATCGCCACCACGCCGGCGCCGAGCACCGAGTACGGCACGAACTTGGGCATGCGCGTCTTCTCGCGGGTCAGCTCCTTGTCGGTGAAGAGCTTGAGCTCGAGGCGCTGCACGTCACCGCCGAGGAGCTTGGGGTTGAGCTGCGTCGGAGCGTAGCCCTCGGCGCGCGCCGCGACGTTGTGCTCGCCGGCGCGGACGCGCGACGACCACGTGCCCGGCCCGGTGAGCACCTCCTTGCCGTCGAACAGCAGGATCGCGCCCGGGATGGTGACGGTGTACTCGACGGTGGCGAGCTGCTTCTCGACCAGGACCTTGAAGTCCTTGGCGCGGGCGTACTTGTCCTCGCCGAGCGGCGACGGTCCGTGGACGAGCGCCTGCTCGAGCTCGGCGTGCATCTCGACCGGCTGGTCGAGGTTCACGAGCGCGAGCGCGAGGTTGTAGTGGATCGCGGGGTGGTCCCAGTGCGTGAGGGCCTCGCGGTACTTCTCGGCCGCCCTGGGGAACAGGGCGTCGCGCAGCATGCCGTTGGCCTCGTTGAAGAGCGCGAGCGCCTTGCGCTGCCGATCGACGGAGACCCCCTTCGCCCACGGGCGCGAGTCCTCCTGCTGGGCGGTCGCGAGATCCTTGTCGGTGATCTGCTTGGGCGGAACCTGCGGCGTGTCGGGCGGCTTCTCGCCGCCACCGTCAGGCGGCGGCTGCTCGGGCTCGGGCTGCGCGAGCGCAGCAGACACGGAGAGGAGGACGACAGCCGCCCCCGCGGCGATCGAAGCCATCTGGCGCATGGACACTCCCGGTAACTGGCAACGGAATCTACGAACGAACTGCGGCGAACTACGAACTGCGGACCTGCGACCCGCGAACTACTTGAGCGTTTCGATCATCTGGCCGATCTGCTCCTCGAGCTCCTTCACGCGCTTCCGCTCCCTCTGGAGCAGGCGCTCGACCTCTTCCTTGGCGGTGGTGGCCTCGGCCTCCGCCGCCTCGGCGATGCGCTTGGCCTGGACGGCGACCGCCTCGTTGCGCTCGGCGTCCTTCTGCGCCTCCTTCGCCTCCTCGCGCGCCTTCTCGGACTCACCGAGCGCGACCTCGAGCTCGGCCTTCTTCCCGACGAGCTCCTCGTACGTCATCTCGAGCTGGGCGCCGGCCTTGGCCGCTTCCTTGACGGCGGCGAGGCGACCCTTCTCCTCCTCGAGGCGCTGCCGCTCCTTCTCCTCGGCGACCGCGAGCGCCTGCTTGGCCTCGTGCTCGGCCGCCTTGGCGACGCGCGCCTGCTCCTCGGCGAGCACGGCGTTCTTCTTGGCGACGACGGCGTTCTGCGCCGCCTTCTTCTCCGACTGGCGGATCGTGAAGAGCGCGAAGGCCGCGGCGACGAGCAGGATGGTCAGGAACGTGACGACGCCGACCGTGATCGTGCGGCGGCGGCGCTCGGCCGCGGTCGACGCGTTGATGACCTCGGTGAGGAACGCGCGCTGCGTCTCGGGCAACGTGCCCTGGTGACGCCGCGCCCAGCGGATCGCCTCCTCGGCGGTCTCGCCGCGCCACAGCATGCCGGGGTCGCGACCCTTGCCGTGCCACTGCTTGGCGGCGACGCGCAGCTGCTCGATGAACTGCGCGTCCTCCTGCGTCTCGTCGAGCCAGCGGCGCAACGTCGGCCAGCTGTGGATGAGCGACTCGTGCACGATCTCGACGGTCGAGCCCTGGGCCGAGCCGTCGGCCGCGGTCTGGCTGACGAGCAGGCGGGCCTGCGTCAGGTGATCGACCAGGCGCTGCACGTCGCCGGGCTGCGGCGACAGCTCCTGGAGCTCGGCGAGCGAGACGATCGCGCGCGTGCGCTCCGGCGTGATGAGCCGCAAGCAGACCGCGCGCGCCAGCGCCTGCGACTGCGGCGAGAGCTCGGCGAGCACGCTGTCGGCGTGGCTCGCGAGCGCGCCGCCGATGCCGCCCATCGCGTTGTAGGCGTTCTGGGTGAGGAGCTTGCGGCCCGAGTCCTTGTTCTCCCACAGCTTGGTGGCGGCGAACTGGAGGAGCGGCAGGGCGCCCGGCGTGGTCTCGAGGTGCGAGAGCATCTCCTCGACCATCACCGGGTTCTCGAACTGGTAGCCGGCCATCTCGGCGGGCTGCACGAGCGCGTCGCGCAGACCGTCGCGGTTGGGCGGCGTCAGGAAGAAGAGGCCCTGCATGACCTCGCCCATGAGCTGCGGATCCTCGCCGACGCGGTCGAGGAAGTCGGAGCGAAGCGACAGGACGACGCGCACCGGGGCCGACGCGTCGTCGGCGGCGCCGGCGAGGCACGCGGTGAACGCCGCGCGCTCGGCCGGATCCGGGACGAGCGTGTAGAGCTCCTCGAACTGATCGACGAAGAGGAGGATCTTGGTGCCCGAGCGCTTGGCGCGGCTGCGCAGCACCTGGCCCATGTGGCCGGGCTCGCGCGCGAGCCGCTGCGCGATCGCGGCCTGCTCCTTGAGATCGTCCTGCACGGTCTGCGACGTCGAGCCGACCATCGGCGTCATCATCGCGGCCACCGCCGAGAGCGGGTTGCGGCCGGGACGGATGACGAGCGACTCCCAGCTCTCGCCCGACTGCTTCAACGCGGGGACGAGGCCGGCGCGGACGAACGACGACTTGCCGACGCCCGACGGACCGACGACGCCCATGACCGGGCGCTCGCGGATGCGGTTGACGGCGGCGGCGATCTCGCGCGAGCGGCCGAAGAAGCGCGCCGCGTCGCTCTCCTGGAACGACGAGAGGCCGGCGTACGGGCTCTCGTCGAAGGCGAGCTGCATCGTCGAGTAGCGCCCGGGGAGGAACGGCTCGAGGGCGCGCAGGAGCTCGCGCGCGTCCTTCCAGCGCTGCTCCTTGTCCTTCATGAGGCAGCGATCGACGACGTCGCACAGCCCCTGCGGGACGTCGGAGATGGCGTCGCGCAGCTTGGGCATCGGCTTGTCGAGCATCGCGGTGACGACGAGCTGGTTGCCCTGGAGCGGCGCGAGCGGGTGCTTGCCGGCGAGGAGGCGGAACAGGATGACGCCGGTCGCCCAGATGTCGGTGCGGTGATCGATCTCGACACCGATGCCCCACTGCTCCGGGGACATGTACTTCATGGTGCCCATGATCACGCCCTGACGGGTCAGGTTCGTGTTGCCGCTGTCGGGGCCGAGCTCGGCCGCCGTCGGCAGACGGATCGCGCTGCCCGAGGCGCCGACCGGCTTGTCGGCCTGATCGCGCACCTTCGCGATGCCGAAGTCGAGCACCTTCACCGTGCCCTGGTCGGTCACGAAGATGTTGTCGGGCTTGAGATCGCGGTGGACGATGCCCTGCTCGTGCGCGACGGCGAGCGCCTTGACGACGGGCACCATCAGCTCGACCGCGCGCGCCGGCGGCAGGCGCTTGCCGCCGGAGACGAGCTCGGTGAGCACCGTGCCCTGCAGGTACTCGAGCACCATGTACGGCTGGCCGCTGTGCTCGCCGACCTCGTAGATGATGACGATGTTCTCGTGGCTGCAGCGCGCGGTCGCGCGCGCCTCGATGATGAAGCGCTGGGTCAGCTCGGGGTGGTGCGACTGCAGGATCTTGATCGCGACCTTGCGGCCGAGCTTGAGGTCGCGGGCGAGGTACACGGTCCCCATGCCGCCCGCGCCGAGCTCGCGGATGAGCTCGTACTGGTTGATCGTCATGCCCGGACGCGGCTGGGCGCCGGGCCCGAAGAGCTGCGTGACCTCCGAGACCTCGACGCGCGAGCCGGTGGTCGAGAGGAGACCGGAGCCGCCACCCGCGCCCGTGCCCGGCGCCGGGCCCGACGGAGGCGGCGCGGTGCTCGGCTTGGTGCCGCGCGCGACGACGGTCGCGTTGTTCGGCGGAGCGGTCTGCGGCTGGAGCATGGCGCCGTCGATCTCGACCTTCGCCTCGGTCTTCGCCGCAGGTTTTGCGCCCGCCGCGATCATCGTGCGGTCCGCCGGCTGGCTACGCCCGCCGACTTGACCCGAGACCTGGCCCGCCGCGCTTCCGCCCACCGAACCGCTGATCACCGCCGTCTTGTCGCTCGGGGCCGCCTTGTTGCCATTGCTGTTGGGATCGCTCATCGAACACCGTAGGGCATGCCGCACGCGGTTAGCCCGTGCGTCGCGCACGGCTCCCCCGTTCGGAACGGCCAAGATACTAACGCGGTTCTCGATGAAGATCAGGGGTTTCGTTGGGGTACCTCGCACTTCGATTCGTGGGCAGCGTTACATGGTCACGGGTAGCGAGTAGCGGCGCACGCGAGCTAATTTCTGTTCGATGACCAACCTCGCCGAGCTCGCGCGCGGATTCCGTTCCGCGTACCTCGATCACGCGACGCTCACCGCCCAGCTCGAAGCGTGGCGGGACGCGTATCCGACACTGGTGCAGCTCACCTCCCTGGCGAAGACGCCGGAGGGCCGTGACCTGTGGCTCCTGACGATCGGCGCCGATCCCGATCGCGTGCGCCCGACGGCCTGGGTCGACGGCAACATGCACGCGTCGGAGCTCGCGGGCTCGAGCGTCGCGCTCGCGATCGCCGAGGACGTCCTGCGCGCGCACGTCGAGCCGTCGGCGCTCGCGCTGCCGGCGCCGATCGTCGAGCGCGTGCGCGCGACGCGCTTCTTCATCCTGCCGCGCATGAGCCCGGACGGCGCCGAGTGCGTGCTGAAGAGCGGGCGCTACGTGCGCAGCGTGCCGCGCGACGATCGCCGCGATCGCGGCGCGATGCGCTGGCGCGACGGCGACGTCGACGGCGACGGGCTCGCGCTCGTCATGCGCCAGGTCGATCCGACCGGCGACTACGTCGCGGCGAGCGCCGCGCACCCCGAGCTCCTGACGACGCGCGAGCTCGACGACGCGGGGCCCTACTACCGCGTCTATCCCGAGGGCACGATCGAGAACTGGGACGGCTTCCGCGTGCCGGCGTGGTCGTACGTCGGGGACAACCCCGTCGATCTCAACCGCAACTTCCCGTGGTCGTGGTCGCCGGCGCACGAGCAGCTCGGCGCCGGCGCGTTCCCGACGAGCGAGCCGGAGTCGCGCGCCGTCGTCGAGTTCGCCGCGGCGCACCCCGAGATCTACGCGTGGCTCAACCTGCACTGCTTCGGCGGCGTCTTCATCCGCCCGCTCGGCCACGCGCCCGACTCGAAGATCGACGTCGACGACCTGGGCCTGTGGAAGCTCGTCGAGCGCTTCGCCACCGAGGACACCGGCTACCCGGTGGTGTCGGGCTACGAGGAGTTCCTCTACGCGCCGGACCAGCCGCTGCACGGCGACCTCTCCGACTTCGCGTACCACCAGCGCGGCGCCGTCGCCTACGTCGTCGAGCTCTGGGACCTGTTCAAGCGCCTCGACCTGCCGCGGCCCAAGCGCTTCGTCGACTACTACACCCACCTCACGCGCGCCGACCTCGAGAAGCTGGCGACGTGGGACCAGGCGCACAACCAAGGCCGCATCGTGCGGCCGTGGAAGAAGGTGCAGCACCCGCAGCTCGGCGAGGTCGAGGTCGGCGGCGTCGATCCGCGCTTCGGCATCTGGAACCCGCCGCCCGAGCTGCTCGACGAGGTGTGCCGCGCGCACGCCCGCTGCTTCCTGCGCGTCGCGGCGCTCGCGCCGCAGGTCAACGTCCGCGCGGCACACCTC
>JAIOII010001264.1 GCA_019912685.1 Kofleriaceae bacterium | reverse complement strand
GAGCGCGCGGTCGGCGAGGACGGCCTCGGCGCGCGCTCGATCGGCGGGGCCGGCGAAGGCGAGCGCGACGCGGCCGTCGGCGGCGGCCGCGCGCTTGAGGTCTGCGAGACGGCCGTCGAGCACCTTCTTGCCGCGCGCGATGATGAAGATGTGCTCGCAGATCTGCTCGGCCTGCTCCATGAGGTGCGTCGAGAAGAGGACGGTGCGGCCCGCGGCCTTCTGCTCGCGCACGACGTCGCGCAGGACGTCGGCGTTGATCGGGTCGAGGCCGCTCCACGGCTCGTCGAGGATCACGAGCTCGGGCTCGTGGATCATCGTCGCCGCGAACTGCACCTTCTGCTGCATGCCCTTGGACAGATCCTGCACCTTGTTCTTGCGCCACTGGCCGAGGCCGAGGCGCTCGAGCCACGCCTCGCCGCGCGCGCGCGCGTCGCGTCCGGTGAGGCCGCGCAGCTCGCCCATGAACGCGATCATCTCGAGCACCGGCATCTTGGGGTAGAGGCCGCGCTCCTCGGGCAGGAAGCCGACGTGCGGCGCCGACTCGGCGCCCGGCGCGAGCCCGCCGAGCAGCTCCACGTGCCCGGCGTCGGGCGCGATGATGTCGTTGATCATGCGGAGCGTCGTCGACTTGCCGGCGCCGTTGGGGCCGAGCACGCCGTAGATGACGCCGGCCGGCACCTCGAAGCTCACGTCGTCGACGGCGACGTGGTTGCCGAACCGCTTGGTGATGCCCTCGACGCGGACGGCGAGCATGACGCTACGCGGCCGCCGGCGCCGAGCCGAGGAGCTCGAGGACGGCCATGCGCACGGCGACGCCCCACGCGACCTGCTCGAGGATCACGGCGCGCGGCCCGTCGGCGACGTCGGCCGCCAGCTCGACGCCGCGGTTGACCGGCCCCGGGTGCATGACGATCGCGTCGGGGCGCGCGAGCTCGAGGGTGCGCGCGTTCAGGCCGAACGTGCGCGAGTACTCGCGCGCCGACGGCACGCGCGGCGCCTCGCCCGTGGTGCGCTCGGCCTGCGTGCGCAGCATCATGACGACGTCGGCGCCCTCGAGCGCCTCGTCGAGGCGATAGCAGAGGCGCACCTTCTCGCGGCTGCTCTCGCCGTCGAGCTCCTCGATGCCGCGCGGCATGAACGTCCGCGGCGCGCACAGGCGCAGGCGCGCGCCGAGGCGGGTCAGGAGCAGGACGTTCGAGCGGGCGACGCGCGAGTGCGCGAGGTCGCCGACGATCGCGATCTCGAGCCCGGCGATGCTCCCGTCCTTGCCCTTGTGGCGGCGGATCGTGTTGGCGTCGAGCAGCGCCTGCGTCGGGTGCTCGTGCTGGCCGTCGCCGGCGTTGACGACCGCGCAGCGCAGGTGCCGCGCCAGGACGTGCGGCGCGCCGCCGCGGTCGTGGCGCACGACGACGACGTCGGGCGCCATCGCGTCGAGGTTGCGCGCGGTGTCGAGGAGCGTCTCGCCCTTGGTCGTCGAGCTGGTCGACGGCGAGATGTTGACGGCGTCGGCGCCGAGCCGCTTGGCGGCGAGCTCGAAGGACGTCCGCGTGCGCGTCGACGCCTCGAAGAACAGGTTGATGACCGTGCGGCCGCGCAAGGTCGTCAGCTTCTTCACCGGCTCGAGCGCCAGCGCCAGGTGGTGATCGGCGCGATCGAGGAGCTGGACGATATCGGCGGCCTCGAGCTCGGCGATCCCGAGCAGGTGGCGATGAGGGAACTTGCGCTCACCGCGGCTGGTCACGGCCCCCGGATAGCGCGGACGCCCAGGAGGGTCAAGCGCTGCCGGCACCCTCGTCGGGCACCGTGATATCGTGGAGATCGCGGCATGGCGACCCAGGACCGTTCGGGCACCGTCATCG
Organism: Kofleriaceae bacterium; assembly: GCA_019912685.1. GTDB lineage: Bacteria > Myxococcota_A > Polyangia > Haliangiales > Haliangiaceae > UBA2376. The sequence goes on along the minus strand of JAIOII010001264.1, from coordinate 878 downwards.
ACGGCAGGTACCAGCTCGAGAAGATGATCGGCCGCGGGGCGATGGCCGACGTCTACCGCGCCCACGACCGCCACGAGCGCACCGCCGTCGCCGTGAAGATCCTCCGCGGCCAGCAGGCCCGCGATCCCGAGGCCGTCGCCCGCTTCGAGCGCGAGTTCGCCGTGCAGGGCCAGATCCGCCACCGCAACGTCGCGGCGCTCTACGGCGGCGGCACGACCGACACGGCGGAGCCCTACCTCGTCGTCGAGCTCCTGCGCGGCCACTCGCTGCGCGCGCTCCTCAAGCAGAAGGGCGCCGTCGCGCCGGCGCGCGCGCTCAGCTACACCTGGCAGGCGCTCCAGGGCCTCCACGCGGTGCACGCGCGCGGCATCCTCCACCGCGACCTCAAGCCGGCGAACCTCATGCTCGAGCCGTCGCCCGGCGTCGTCGAGCGCGTCGTGCTCATCGACTTCGGCTTCGCCGCGTTCGAGGGCGGCGCCAAGCTCACGCAGCGCGGGCACGTCGTCGGCAGCCTGACCTACCTCGCGCCCGAGCGGCTGCGCGGCAAGCCCGCCGACCCGCGCAGCGACCTCTACGCGATGGGCGTCATCCTCTACGAGCTCCTCGCCGGGCGCCCGCCGTTCTCCGGCGCCGACGACTTCGAGCTCATCAGCGCGCACCTGCACGACGACCCGCCGCCGCTGTCGGTCGCGGCGGCCGTCGACCTGCCCGAGCCCGTGATCGAGGTCGTCGAGCGCGCGCTGTCGAAGGAGCCGGAGCATCGCCACGCCGACGCCGCCGAGATGGCGGCGGCGATCGAGGGCGCCGCGAGGCACGTCCCGGCGGACTGACGTGACGGCGCCCACCGCGATCCGCGCCGTACCCCGCCTGCCCGGCGA
>JAIOII010001263.1 GCA_019912685.1 Kofleriaceae bacterium | reverse complement strand
GGCGTCGCGATCGCGACGGTCCTCGGCGGCGTCGTCGGCATCGTGCTCGGCGCCGCGCGCGGCGCGTGGCGCGCGGCGGAGCCGACCGTCGAGCTCCTGCGCGCGATCCCGCCCATCCTCACGTTCCCGCTGTTCCTGCTCGCGCTCGGCTACGGCGAGCGCTCGCGGCTCGCGGCGATCGTGTTCGGCACGACCGGCATCATCCTGTTCCACGTCGCGACCGGGCTGGCGCGCGCGCCGCGCGAGCGCGCGGAGGCGGTGAGGCTCGCCGGCCTGCGCGGATGGGACGCGTTCGCGCAGCTCCACGTGCACGAGGCGTTGCCGGCGCTCGTCACCGGCGTCCGCGTCGCGCTGGCGGCCGGGCTCGTGATCGCCGTGGTCACCGAGATGCTGATCGGCGCGCGCCACGGCCTCGGCGCGCGCGCGCTCGACGCCCAGCTCGCGTACCGCGCCGACGCCCTCTGGTTCGTGATCCTCCTCGGCGGGTTCGCCGGGATGACGATGTCGGCGCTCGTCGGCGCGCTCGGCCGACGGCTGGTGCGGTGGGGCGGCGCGCCCTGAGGGATTGAGAATCAATCCCGTCTCCGTACAGAGCGCCCGAGCCATCCTGGCGAGGAAGCTCGATCGACAGAGTCTGGGAATCGATTGATTCCCAGACCCTGAGGCGCGTCAGGCCGGGCGCGCGGCGTCGGGCAGGCGGGTGAGGTCGAGGTCGGCCTCGAAGACGCGGCGCGCTGGGCCGCGCATCATCACGGTCGAGTAGTCGCGGGCGACGGTGATGGCGAGCGGGCCGCCGGGGAGGCGGACGGTGATCTCGGTGCCGGGGTCGGCGCGGCCGGTGAGGCACGCGGCGACGGCGGTGGCGCAGGCGCCGGTGCCGCAGGCGAGGGTGAGGCCGGCGCCGCGCTCCCAGACGACCAGGTCGATCTCGGTGCGCGAGACGACGTGCGCGAACTCGGCGTTGGTCTTGTTCGGGAACCACGCGTGGCGCTCGAGCGACGGGCCGATGGTGGTGGCGAGCGCCATCGGCTCGGCGGCGGAGTCGACGAAGACGATCGCGTGCGGGTTGCCCATCGAGACGCAGGTGACGCGGCGCTCGGGCGCGGCGTCGCCGGGGATCGTGATCGGCTGATCGACGCAGCGCTCGTCGGCGGGGCCGGTCATCGGGATCTCGGCGCGGGTGAGGCGCGGGCGGCCCATGTCGATCTCGACCGCGCTGACGGACCCGCGATCGACGGAGACGACGCACGCGAGCGGGCCGGCGCCGGTGTCGATCACCATGCGCGTGCTGGGGAGCGTGGCCGATGCCGACGCGGACGCTTCCCAGAGGTGCTTGGCCACGCAGCGCAGGCCGTTGCCGCACATCTCGGCCTCGCTGCCGTCGGCGTTGAGGACGCGCATCGACGCGACGGCGCCGGTGGAGGTCGGAGCGCCGACGGCGAGGACGCCATCACCACCGACGCCGAACTGGCGATCGCAGAGGCGACGGACGGTCGCAGGATCCTGGACCGCGGTCGCGGTGGCCGGGTCGAGCTTGCGGACGTCGACGACGAGGAAGTCGTTGCCGAGCCCGTGGAG
>JAIOII010001262.1 GCA_019912685.1 Kofleriaceae bacterium | reverse complement strand
CCGTGCCGCCGCCGAGGCGCGCCTTCCGCAGCTCCTCGCCGGTGACGAAGCGCGGCGCCGGGTGCCTGGCGACGTGGCCGGCGACGGCGTCGGCGAAGCGCACGTCGGCGAGCGCGCGCAGGCGGCCGGTGAGCTTCTCGTCGTGCTGGTACGGCGACCACGGGTCGCCGGGGAGGGCGACCCAGAGCTTGTCGGCGCTGCCGACGACGGGCACGACGCGCGTGCCGGCGTTGGCCTCGGTGACGCGCGTGCGGACGGCGGCGTCGCGATCGAGCGGCGCGTCGATGGTGACGTAGCTGTCGTCCGCGACCTTGCCGGCGACGACGTCGGCGACGCTGACGGCCGTGGGCGCGTCGCCGCCGCGCGCGAACGCGAGGTCGTGGCGCATGCGCACCATGAGGACGACGCAGAGCAGGACCACCGCGGCGGCGGTGACGATCCCGATCCGGGGCGCGGCGCGGCGCAGGCTCACGAGCTCGGGGTCGATGACGTCCTTCCCGATGGGGGCGCCTTCTTCACGGGCAGGAGCGTCGGCCATGGAGTGCGCAGCCATCGTATCCGCACATCGGACACCGCGCTACCGCAGGCGGTTGCAGCAATCGTGCGGGGTTGGGTACGGTGTCTGGATGCCAAGTGGGGACGGCGAGCCCAGATCCGACGCGTCGACGGCGCCGGCCGCCGGCGAGGCCAAGCCGGCGTCGCGCGAGCGGCCGCTGACCGTCGCCGATCTGGTGCGCTGGGCCAACCACGCCGTCGAGCGGTACGGGATGCTGTGGGCCGAGGCGGAGGCGGCGGAGGTGAAGCGGCCGGTGAGCGGGCACGTGTACTTCGTCCTGCGCGATCGCGGGTGCGTCATCCCGGCGGTGATGTGGCGGACGACCGCGGCGCGGCTCAAGTTCGCGCTCGAGCCGGGGCTGCGCGTGCGCGTGCGCGGCAAGCTCGGCGTGTTCGACCGCGACGGGCGGCTGCAGTTCTACGTCGACTACGCGGAGCCGGCGGGCGCGGGTGCGGCGGCGGCGGCGCTCGAGGCGCTGAAGCGCAAGCTCGCCGCCGAGGGCCTGTTCGCCGACGACCGCAAGCGGCCGCTGCCGGCGCTGCCGCGGCGGATCGGCGTGGTCACGTCGCGCACGGGCGCGGCGGTGAAGGACATCGTGCGCACGGTGCAGCGGCGCTTCCCGCCGGCGACGATCCTGGTCGCCGACTGCATGGTGCAGGGCGTGTCGGCGCCGACGCAGATCGTGAACGCGCTGCGCATGGTGCAGAACGCGCGCGTCGACGTCGTCATCCTCGGGCGCGGCGGTGGCGCGACGACGGACCTGGCGGCGTTCAACGACGAGCGCGTCGTGCGCGCGGTCGCGGCGTGCCGCGTGCCGCTGGTGAGCGCCGTCGGGCACGAGGTCGACGTCACGTTGTGCGACCTGGCGGCGGACGCGCGCGCGTCGACGCCGACGGGGGCGGGCGAGCTGGTGGTGCCGGTGCGGGACCAGCTCGTGCGGCTCCTGGCGG
>JAIOII010001261.1 GCA_019912685.1 Kofleriaceae bacterium | reverse complement strand
CGGCGGGTGCGCTGCTCGGCATGCGCGCGAGCGACCGCGCGGCCCGCGCGCGCGAGGTGTGCCCGACCGATCCCTGTAACGACCCCGGCGCGCTCGCGCTCTCGGAGCAGTCGGGCCGCGACGCGACGCGCGCCAACGTCGCGTTCGTCACCGGTAGCCTGCTCGTCGCCGGCGGTGTGGTCCTGTGGTTCGTCGGCGCGCCGCGCGCGCCCGACGACGATCGCGCGGCCCGGCTCGTGCCCGTCGTCCAGCCCGGCGAGGCCAGCCTCGTCGTCCGAGGGAGGTTCTGACATGTCTCGCCTTGTCCACGTCCTCGTCCGTTCGTTCCTCGTGCTCGCCGTCGCGACCGCGGCCGCGTGCAACCCGTCGCGTCCCACGCCGGGCAACCCGGATGGCGGCCCCGTCGATGCCGGTCCCGGTGACCCCGACGGCGGCGATCCGATCGTCGATGCCGGCCCCGACGCCCCGCCGCCACCGCCGCCGCCCGGCACCGCCATGGAGACCGTCGTCGGCGGCGGCCACGCGACGTCGAGCACGATGGCGATCGACGTGCAGCTCGGCGGCGGCTTGCCCGGCACCACCAGCTCCTCCACCGAGACCGCGCGCTCCGCGCCGGCCGTCCCTTGACCCTGCCAACCCCGGAGACACTCATGACCAGGATCTGCTTCGCGCTTCTCGCCTTCCTCCTCTCCCTCGTCGCCGCCGGCCGCCGCGCGTCGGCCGACGTCTCGCCGTACGTCAGCTTCAGCGCTCGGCTCGCCACCGCCGACGGCACACCGATCGACGGGATGAGGCGCATCCGCTTCGCCGTCTACGCCGCCGAGACCGGCGGCACCGCCCTCTGGTCCGAGGAGAGCGACGTCATGGTGCGCGGCGGCTTCGCCTATCACCCGATGGGCTCGGAGATGGCGTTCGATCCCGCGCTCTTCCGCAACGGCGCGCTCTACCTCGAGATCGCGGTCGGCGCCGAGGTCTTCACGCCGCGCCTCGGCCTCACCAGCGTGCCGTACGCGCTCCAGGCCAGCGAGGCGCTCTTCGCCGACGAAGCCGATCACGCGGTCGAGGCCGACCACGCGCTGTCGGCCGACAATGCCACCACGCTCGGCGGCCTGGCCGCGAGCGCGTACCAGCGACGCGTCGGCGCGACCTGCGCCGCCGGATCGTCGATCCGCGCCATCGCGGCCGACGGCACCGTCACCTGCGAGATCGACGATGACACGAACGCGGGCGGCACCATCACCGGCGTCACCGCGGGCACCGGGCTCAGCGGTGGCGGGACGAGCGGCAGCGTCACCGTGTCGGCCAACACCGCATACCTGCAGCGGCGGGTCGCGTCGTGCGCGGTCAACAGCTCCATCCGTGCGATCGCCGAGGACGGCAGCGTCACCTGCGAGCCCGACACCGACACCGACACCAATACCGACACGGCGTTCTCGACGTGCGTCTGGGCTCAAGCGACGGGGGGAATGAGCGCTCCTGTGTCCCTCAACGTGTACTGCCCGAGCGGCAAGTACCCCATCTCGGGCGGTTGCTACGGCGGGGCGACGTCCAGCTACGTGCGGCGAAGCAGCCCTTCGGGCGGCTACGGCGGTGCTCCGATGTACGGCGTCTCGGGCTGGTACTGCGAGTTCGGGGCGGGGCACAGCGACAACAGCGCCTTCGCGCTCTGCTGCAGTCATTACTGATCTGCGGCCACCACGCGGTCGAGCGCGCTCGTGATCTTCGGTAAGCTCGGCCCGATGACGGACACGATGAGCGACATCCACGACGTGCGCGCCGCGCGTCGGGGGAGCGCGCGCCCCGTGCTCCACGTCGTCCTGCGCGGCGGTGCTCCGTTCGACGAGCCATCGCGTCACGCGCTCGACGGCATCGACATCGTGAGCTTCGCGCGCGGCGAGCGCGCCGCGACGCGGGTCGTCCGCGACGGGATGCGCCACCTCCTGCTCTCCGTGCCCGATCCGTTGATGTCCTCCGATCACGGGCGCTTGCTCCACGCGCTCGGCGAGTGGATGCTCGACGATCCGGCGTCGAAGAACGGCGCGATCGTCCGCGGCGCGCGCACGCGCTCGTCGCCGGTCTCGCCGGGCACCGCCTTCGCGCTCGGCAGCACGGTCTTCCTGCTCGACGAGGCCCGCCTGGAGGCGGGCGCGGCGCTCGACGTCAGCGCTGGCGCGCTCCGGCCGCCGCTGCCCGAGCTCGCCACCTTCCACCCGGGCTTCCAGGCCGCGATCGACGTCGTCGCCCGCGTCGCGACGAGCGGCCTGCCCGCGCTCGTGCTCGGCGAGACCG
>JAIOII010001260.1 GCA_019912685.1 Kofleriaceae bacterium | reverse complement strand
GCCCTCGAGCTCGTCGGCATCCTGCGCGTCGCCGCCGGCAACAAGGCGGGGGCCGCGCTCGTCGCGCTTGCGGTGCTCGCCGATCTCGTCGGCGCCGTGATGCGCGTGCGGGCGCGCGGCGCGCCGGCGCCGTTGCCGACGGCCACGCTCAAGCGCCGACGCTGACCGGCCGCGCTACTGCTGGACGCAGAAGAAGCGGCGCAGCTGGGCGCAGTTGCTCGTGCCGCCGTTGTTCGGGAACGCACCTGTGGACGTCGCCTGGGCCGGCGACGAGAGACCGTTGACGGTGTCGGAGCTCGACGTCCAGTTGTTGCAGTCGGCACCGCTCGTCCAGGTGGAGCTCGCGCCCGTCCACGCCCCGTACCCATCGTCCTGGGCTGCGGTCGCGATCGGGCTCTGCAGGTTCCGATCGGTTCCGCCCGCGGCGCCGATCAGACGCGTGTTGTCGGTGACGAACACGAGCGCCTGCGAGTGGACGCTGACGTAGCGCGCGTACGGGGCGACCGGCCAGTTGACCTGGCCGTTGCCCGCGTTGCCGGTCACGGTCGCGACCCGGTTGGTGCCGTCGACGAGGAGGGCGCGGTACGTCGACCCGAAGGCCTGCGTGCAGATCGAATCAGCGCCGGCGATGCCGCCTTGCGCCGGCGTCACGCGCGTCGGCGAGATCGCGATGCCCTTCGTCAACACCGTGCCCTGGCAGTCGGGACGGCAAACGCCCGCTGCCATCGTCTCGCTGTACACCGTGCCCTGATCGCACTGCTCGCCGTTCGCCGACTGGACGACGCTGTCGCCGCAGCGCGGGCCGAGGCCGGTGCACGTCGCGTTGCAGTAGCCGTACTGGCCATTGTTGGCGCCGCTGTCGCACTGCTCGCCGTTCGCCGACTGGATGACGCTGTCACCGCAGCGCGGGCCGAGCGCCGTACAGGTCGCGTTGCAGAAGCCGTACTGACCGTTGTTCGAGCCGCTGTCGCACGACTCGGGGCCGTTCTGCACGCCGTCGCCACAGCGCGGGCCGAGCGCGGTGCAGGTCGCGTTGCAGTAGCCGTAGGTGCCGTTGTTGGCGCCGCTGTCGCACGCCTCGGGCCCGTTGACGGTGCTGTCACCGCAGCGCGGGCCGAGCGCCGTGCAGGCCGCGTTGCAGTAGCCGTACATGCCGTTGTTGGCGCCGCTGTCGCAGAATTCGGGGCCGTTCTGCGTGCCGTCGCCGCAGCGCAGGCCGGGGCCGCTGCAGTCGTACGCGCAGTAGCCGTACATGCCGTTGTTCGCGCCGTCGTCGCAGCTGTCGGTCCCGTTCACGATGCCGTCGCCGCAGCTCGCGGGCGGCGGCGCGTCGATGCCCAGCGCGTCGATCTCCGGCGCACCGTCGGAGCCCTGGGGCGCGTCGACGTCGCCGGTGGCGGCGTCGGGATCGCTGGTGACCTGGCCGCAGCCTGCGACCACGAGGAGACCGAGTACGAACGCAGACGTGAAGATTCGACGCATAGGTTTTCCTTTGTGGGGCCCCGTCCCATCGATCATCGTAACGAACCCCGACGTTCACTTCTACCGGCAGCGTGCGTTCGCCGTCCGGAGCAAGACGCGGCGATGATCGCGAACCTCCGGCAATGGTCCGGCGCCCGGCGCCGGCGCGGACCGGCTACGGCAGCGCGGTGGCGCGGCCGGGCTGGACGCGCACATCGACCATGGAGGTCGTACCTTCGGCCTCGTCGAACACGGCGACCGAGCGCTTGCCCTCCTCGAAGGCCACGCGCGACGTCTGGTGACCGCCGAAGACGAGCTGCTTGCCGCTCGGCGCCTCGACCCAGCCGAGCTCGAGGGCGACCTCGACCGTGTCGTCCTTGACCTCGACCATGCGGCGGACCTTGCCCGTCATCTTCGTGGTCTCGATGTCGACCTGGTACTTGCCGGCCGGCACCGGGCAGTCGAAGGGCAGGGGGCGCTTGATGCATGCCTTCACGCCGGCGACGGTGACGCGCGCGTCGAGGTTGGCGGAGATCGCGATGGCCGCGCCGCGGACGAGCCGCCCGTGGACCGGCACGTTGCGCGCGCCCTGACCGGGCGAGACCGAGACGTTCACCGGCGCGTGCTTGGGCAAACGCAGGCCGACGGTGTGGCGCTTGCTCGCCTCGACGAGGAGCTCCTTGGTCGGCGTGGTCACGCCGATCTTGCGCTGCCCGTCGATCCAGACCTCGGCGCCGGCGGGCTCGGAGGTGACGACGAGCGTCGCGTACGCGGGGTCCATCGTGAGCGACTGCATCACCTGTGCCTCGCCGCCCGGCGAGGGTACGCGGATCGAGCGCGTGACCTCGGCGTAGCCGCCGTGGCGGAACGTGACGGCGACCTCGCTCGACGGCGTGAACGTCGTGATGGTGACCGGCGTGATGCCGACCTCGACGCCGCCGGCGAGCACGGCGGCGCCGCGCGGATCGCTGTCGATGAGGACCGTCGACGTGCGCGGCACGAGGCGCAGCTGGAGGTTCGTCGGCGGGCCCTCGGCCGGCTGGAAGACGGTCTCGGCCGGGC
>JAIOII010001259.1 GCA_019912685.1 Kofleriaceae bacterium | reverse complement strand
TCGGCGATGGTCGGCGCTGGTCGGCGATGGTCGGCGCGGGTCGCGCTCGCGGCGGCGACGGATACGTCGAATCATCAGGCCCGACGCCTGCTGCTACGGCCGCTTCTTGCGCTGCTGGAACGAGTACGGCCGGTGCGTCGGGCCGCCGGCGCCGCTCTTGTCGCCGGCGCCGCCGTCCTCGACGGGCACGCCCATCGGCTCCTCGGCGCCCTCGCGGAACTTGATCGTCGTGAGCGGGTTCTCGCCGACCAGCACCTGCGTCTGCTTGTCGAGCAGATCGCCCATGCCCTCGAGCTTGTCGATGTCCTCGAGGATGTCGTCGACCGACGCGTAGCGCTCGGTGCGCGAGTCGCGCGTCATGCGATCGAAGATGTCGTCGATGCCGCGCGGCAACGCCGCGTTGATCTGCGATGGCATCGGCGACCGCCGGCCCGGCAGCTTCCGCGTGAGCAGCTCGTAGAAGATGATGCCCAGCGCGTAGATGTCGGCCTGGGCGCCGGCCGACAGCGGATCCGAGTAGAGCTCGGGCGCCATGTACGCGACGTTGCCCATGCCGACGTAGATCTGGCGGATCACCGCCTGGTCGCGCTCGACGATGCGCGTGAAGCCGAAGTCGGTGACCTTCACGTTGCCGTAGCCGTCGATGAGCAGCTGCTCCGGCTTGAGGCCGCGGTGGTAGACGCGCGTCGCGTGCGCCGCGCGCAGCGCGTGCAGCGTCTGGAGCAGGTACTTGAAGACGAGGTCGACCGGGATCTCCTCGGCGTCGTTGATGAGCCGGCGCGCGCTGCCGTTGGGCGCGAGCTCGGAGACGACGTACGGGTGGTCGCGCTCGAGGTTGACGTCGTGGATCGGCAGGATGTTCGGGTGCGCCAGGTTGGCCGCGGCGCGCACCACCTCGGTGAAGCGGCGGACGATCTCGTAGCGCATCTCCTCGGCGAAGAAGCCGAACAGATCGCGGATCTCCTTGAGCGCCACCTCGCGCGCGAGCGGCACCTGCCGCGCGCGATACACGGTGCCGATGCCGCCCGAGCCGAGCGACGCGAGCTTCTCGTAGCGAGAGTCGACGATCTCGGCGGACGACGACTGGATCTCGCCGCCGACGGACATGGACGCGCGGCCCCCGGATGCATGCACCTTGGAATCCTTTCGCATGCCGGCGACGCTGGCGGACATGCCGCCGGCGGTCTCTCGGCCGAGGGTGGACGCGAGCACTCCCGAGTTGGTCGTCATGCCGACCGCCGCCGGGCCGGGAGCGCCCGCGGAGGTGCGCGTCTGGCGCAGCTTCTTGAAGTGGTTGACCGCGCGCTCGGTGAACTCGGTGAGGCCGCCTCCGTTGACGACCTCCTCGCCCTCGGGCGTCACCTCGAGCGAGTCACCGTTGCGGTCCTGGCGCAGGTAGCCGGCCTTCTCCAGGAAGGACACGTACTCCGCGAACGGGATCGAGACCGCGCCCTCGCACACCCGCCGGATGTCGTCGAATCGGTTCTGGCGTCCGTAGCGCGCCTCCGCCATCACGTTGGCGAGGATGAAGCGGGCCTCTTCGCAGAGGACCTCCTTCGTGACCTTGGCACGGCCTTCCATCACCGCGATTGTATGGGTGCGGTCTTCCCGGGGTCAAACCAAGGGGGCGGTCCCTCGTGGACCAGGCGCTCGACCAGGGGCCGGTCGGCCGGCAGGATGTCGTGCGCCGGCAACTCGTGCGCCGGCAGCCAGCGCAGGTCGGCGACCTCGACGGGGCGGGCGGTCTCGCCCGGCCGCAGCCGGCACCGGTAGACGATCATGAGGAGCTCGAAGGTCGGGTACACGTGGTGGAGGACGTCCCAGACCTGCCCGACGTCGACGGCGACGCCCAGCTCCTCGACGAGCTCGCGGGCGAGCGCGTGCGCCGGCGCCTCACCCGGCTCGATCTTCCCGCCGGGGAACTCCCAGAGCCCGCCGAGCGCCTGATCGGGTCGTCGCTGCGAGATGAGGACGAGACCTCGGTCGTCGACGATCAGCCCGGCGACGACCAGCTTGCGCGGCAGCGGCGAAGAAGCGTGCACGCCGTCGAGAATAGGCGTGGCCCGCGCCTTGCGAAAGCGATGCCTGGCCCGTACAGTGCGCCCCGATGCGACTCTATCCGGCCAAGGTCGACACCATCGCCAGCGAGGTGATCACCAAGCTCACCGCTGACGGCGACCTCGAGGTCACCGACCCGCACGAGGCCCAGCTCGACGTTGCCTCCGTGCTCAAGGAATACATCCGGGTCGACAAGGAGCTGTCCGAACGCGCGAAGGACATCCTCGAGATCCGCGGCCTGCCCCACGCGCACCTCGCCCGCACCAAGCGCCAGCTCGCCGAGCAGAAGGAGTTCGGCCTGGGCGAGGACGGCGTCACCTGGATCACCAACCAGCTCGTCGAGACGTTCATGCAGAGCAAGAACGTGGACGAGGTCTACGCCGACGACGCCGTCCTGCGGAAGAAGCTCAAGGAGATCGTCCGCAAGCACATGGCGGTCGAGGACGAGCTCGACACCGAGGTCCGTGCGCGGTTGAAGAACCTGCAAGAGGGCACCGACGCGTGGGACGTCGAGTACGCCCGCGTCATGGACCAGGTCAAGAACAAGCACGGCCTGAAGCAGTAGCCTCGGCGGTCACGCGCGCGGCTTGCGCGGCACGCGGAACGAGACCGATTGCGGCGGCGCGGCGGCGCGCTCGTACATGTCGCGGGCGGCGTCGGCGCAGGCGCGGGCGAGCAGCTCGAGGAGCGCGGCGTCGCCGCCGGCGAGGGCGCGCACCTTCTTCTGCGTGATGCGCTGCATGCGCTCGCTCGTCTCGTAGACCGGCCACGGCTGGCCGGGCATGACGCGACGCAGGCGCTCGCCCCACGCCATCCCCATCACGCGCGCCTGGCCGGCGTGCCACTGGAAGCGACGGTCGCGGCAGCGCGGGCACAGCGGCGGCCGATCCGCGCAGGCGGAGCACTCCATCCGCCCAGGATACGACGCCCCGCCGACGCTCGCAGCTACCGCACGCGCGTCGCGACCACGCTCTGACCGACGGCGAACATCGCGGCGGCGAGCGCGACCTCGAGGATGGCGGTGACGACCGCGATGGCGACGGCGAGCGGCACGTGCGCGTGCTCGTGCAAGGCCGGCACGACGAGGACCACGAACGCGGCGGCCACGGCGCCGAGGTGGTAGCTGAGCCCGACGCAGCGGGCGCGGACCTCGGCCGGGAACATCTCGGTCAGGAGCAGCGGCGTCACGCCGCAGAAGCCGACGCCGAGCGCGCCGCCGAGGAACGCGCCCACGCCGAGCGCGCCCGGGACCAGGCCCACGTAGAGCGGCAGCACGAGGACGGAGGCGAGCGCGGGCGCCGCGACGGCCCAGCGCACGCCGTGGCGGCGCGCCGCCCAGC
>JAIOII010001258.1 GCA_019912685.1 Kofleriaceae bacterium | reverse complement strand
CGCGTGGCTCGTCGGCGGCGACGACTTCGACGGCATCACCGCGATCGCCGCCGGCGGCGCCGCCTCCGATCAGCTCGTCCTCGCCGGCTGGTTCACCGGCACGCTCCCCACCGGCGAGCGCGCCGACGGCATCGACGACGTCTTCGTCGCCGCCGGCCCGGCGACCGGCCCGGGCGCCGTCGAGCCCCTGCCCTCCGCCGATCCTGCCTCCATCTCCGCGCTCACCGCGACGCCCGCGGGCTTCGTCCTCGCGGTCCACACCTCGACGCCGACCCTGCACGTCCGCGGCCTCTGACGAGTCGCGCTTCGCCGAAGCGGCCGATCAGCCCTCGAGGAGCATGCGCTCGGGGGACTCGAGGCGGTCCTTCACGGCGACGAGGAACGAGACGGCCTCGCGCCCGTCGACCACGCGGTGGTCGTAGGTGAGCGCGACGTACATCATCGGGCGGACGACGACGGCGTCGTCCTTGACCACGGCGCGCTTCACGATGTTGTGCATGCCGAGGATGCCGGTCTGCGGGTAGTTGAGCAGCGGCGTCGACATCATCGAGCCGTAGATGCCGCCGTTGGTGATGCTGAACGTGCCGCCGACGAGGTCCTCGAGCGCGAGCTTGCCGGTGCGCGCCTTGTCGGCGAGCGCGAGGATGCCCTTCTCGATGCCGCCGAAGCCGAGCGCGTCGACGTCGCGCAGGACCGGCACGACGAGGCCCTTGGGCGTCGAGACCGCGATGCCGAAGTCGTAGTGCTTCTTGTAGACGATCGCGTCGCCCACGACCTCGGCGTTGATCCCGGGGAACAGCTTGGCCGCGGCGCAGCACGCCTTCACGAAGAAGGACATGAAGCCGAGCTTCACGCCGTGCTCCTTCTCGAAGCTGTCCTTGTACTTCGCGCGCAGCTCCATCACCGCGCTCATGTCGACCTCGTTGAAGGTCGTGAGCGACGCGCTCTCGTGCTGCGCCTGCACCAGCCGCTCCGCGATGCGCTTGCGGAGCGGGCTCATCGTCACGACCTCGTCGCGGGGATCGATCTTCGGTCCCCCCGTGCCCGTGCCCGTGCCCGTGCCCGATCCGGGCGTGACCACGGGGATGGCGCCCCGCTCGCGCGCGATGCGGCGCTGGGAGGGCGGGAGATCGAGGAGCGCTTCCTTGTCGAGGCCGTCGCCGTTGCCGGAGGAGGCCGGCGCCGCGGCGGATTGCGGCGCGGGGGCCGGCGCCGCAGCGGCCTTCGGCTGAACGGGCACGGGCACGGGCGCGGCGGGCTTGGCGCCCGCCCCCGCCTCGACTTGCCCCACCACCTGGCCCACCTTCACCGTGGCGCCCACCGCGGCGCTCTGCGCCTTCAGCGCGCCCGACACCGGGCTCGGCAGCTGCACCGTGATCTTGTCCGTCTCCAGATCGACGAGCGGCTCGTCCGCGGCGACCGTGTCGCCGACGTTCTTCAACCACCGTGCGATCACGGCCTCCGTGATCGACTCGCCGAGCTGGGGAACCACGAGATCAGCCATGTGCCTTCCTTATCAAAAGTCGTGCGTCGCGGGAACCTAACCGCCGAACGCAGCGGCAAAGATTCGATTCTGCTCGAGGACGTGCGCCCGGTGCGACCCCGTCGCCGGGCTGGCGCTCGGGTCGCGTGCGGCGAGCCTCGGCATCCGGCCGAGCACGGTCGCCAGCCGCGGCATGATGAACGTCGCGGCGCCCATGTTGCCGGGCTCGTCCTGCACCCACACCACGTCGACCGCGTCGCTCACGCCGCGCAGCGCCGCCGCGACGTGCTCGTTGCGGAACGGATAGAGCTGCTCGACGCGCACGATCATCGTGCGCTCGGCCGCCGCGCCGCGGCGCTTCCGCTCCTCGACGAGCTCGTAGTAGACCTTCCCGGAGCACAGGAGCACGCGCTCGGCGTGCTCGGGCGCGACGATCGGATCGCCGAGCACGCGCTCGAAGCTGCCCTGGGTCAGCTCCTCGAGCGGGCTCGTCGCCGCCGGCAGGCGCAAGAGGCTCTTGGGGGTCATGACGACGAGCGGCTTGCGCCACGGCCGCTTCACCTGCCGCCGCAGGAGGTGGAACATCTGCGCCGGCGTCGTCGGCTGGCACACCTGGATGTTGTCCTCGGCGCACGACTGCAGGAAGCGCTCGAGCCGGGCGCTCGAGTGCTCCGGCCCCTGCCCCTCGTAGCCGTGCGGCAGGAGCAGCACGATGCCCGAGAGCCGGTTCCACTTGTCCTCGGCCGACGTGATGAACTGATCGATGATCACCTGCGCGCCGTTGGCGAAGTCGCCGAACTGCGCCTCCCACATCACCAGCGCGTCCGGATAGTCGAGCGAGTACCCGAACTCGAACCCGAGCACGCCCGCCTCGCTGAGCGGGCTGTCGTAGACCCGGCACGTCCCCTGATCCGGGTGCAACGCCCCGAGCACCATGTGCTCCGCGCCGCTCTTCACGTCGGTGACGAGCGCGTGGCGGTGGGAGAACGTGCCGCGCGAGCAGTCCTGTCCGGTGAGCCGGACGTTCGTGCCCTCCCAGAGCAGCGAGCCGTACGCCAGGATCTCCGCCATGCCCCAGTCGAGCGGCCGCTCGCCCTTGCCCATCTGCGCGCGCTGGTCGAGGAGCCGCACGATCTTGCCGTGCGGCTGGAAGCCCGCCGGCAAGGTCGTCATGCGCTCGACGATCGTGCCCAGCAGCTCGCGCGTCACGCCGGTGTCGACGTCGGGCACGTTCGCCGCCGGCCCGCCCACGTAGCCGCGCCACAGCCCGGTGAGCGCCTGGTTGCGCGGGCGCTCCTTCGCCGAGCGCGCCGCGCCCAGCTCGTCCTCGAGCTCGCGGTTGCGCTCCTCGGTCATGTGCAGGACGTCCTGGCCGCTGACCACGTTCTCCGCCATGAGGCGCTTGCCGTAGGTCTCGACGATCGACGGCTTCTTCTGGATGCGGTCGTACATCACGGGCTGCGTGAAGCCCGGCTCGTCCATCTCGTTGTGGCCGTACTTGCGATAGCAGTACAGATCGATCACGACGTCCGACGAGAACGCGGCCTTGTACTCCATCGCCATCTCGACGACCTCGGCGACCGCGTCGAGGTCCTCGCCGTTCACGTGCCAGATCGGACACTGGATCATGTGCGCGACGTCGGTGCAGTACGGCGTCGAGCGCGTCTCCTGCGGCGACGCCGTGAACCCGACCTGGTTGTTGACCACGATGTGCACCGTGCCGCCCGTGCGATAGCCCTGCAGGTTGTGGAGCTGGAGCACCTCGGTGACCAGGCCCTGCCCCGCGAACGCCGCGTCGCCGTGGACGAGCACGCCCATCACGCGCCGCCGCTCGACGTCGCCGTGCCGGCGCTGCTTCGCGCGCACGCGGCCGACGACGACCGGGTCCACCGCCTCGAGGTGGCTCGGGTTGAACGACAGCGAGAGGTGGATCGCGTTGCCGAGCGGATCGACGCGGTCGCTCGAGAAGCCGAGGTGGTACTTCACGTCGCCGCCGCCGGACAGGGCCTCGGGCTCGATGTCCTCGAACTCGGCGAAGATGTCGCGCGCCTTGCGCTGCAGGATGCCCTCGAGCGCGGTGAGCCGCCCGCGGTGCGCCATGCCGATCACCGACTCGATCGCGCCGAGCCGCGCGCCGTGCGTGAGCACGAGATCGAGCATCGGGATGAGCGCCTCGCTGCCCTCGAGCGAGAACCGCTTGGTGCCGGGGTACTTCACGTGGCAGAAGCGCTCGAACGCCTCCGCATCGATGAGCATCTGCAGGATGCGCCGGCGCACGGCCGGGCTCGGCCGGCGCTGCGCGCGCGTCTCCATCCGCTCGGCGAGCCAGCTGCGCTTGTTGGGGGAGTCGATGTGGGCCAGCTCCAGCCCGACGGTCCCGCAGTACGTCGCCCGCAGGTGCTCGATGATCTGCTGGAGCGTGCCGCGCGGCAGCCCGTGCACGCCGGTGGGCGACAGCTCGCGCGCGCCCATCGCGGCCGTGAAGCCCCAGGTCGCCGGATCGAGCTCCGAGACGGCGACCCGCTCGAGCAGGTCCAGCGGATCGAGGTCGGCGGCGAGGTGGCCGCGGCTCCGGTAGGCGTTCACCACGGGCCAGACGCTCGGCGCGTCGGTCAGCGGCGCGAGCGTGGTCGAGCCCGGACGATCACCGCGGACGCCGGGCACGCGGGCGGTCGCGGCCGCGTGACCCGTCTGGCCGTTGCCGCCGCGCGCCGACTGCCCGTTACCGCCGCGCGCCGGGGACCTGCTCTGCCCGTTGAGGAACGGGGCCCAGCTGGGATCGACGGAGCTCGCGTCCTGCGCGTACTGCTCCGCGATCTCGTCGAGGAAGCTCAGCGACCCGCATAGCTCCAGGAGATCAGGATGCATACCTCACGCATCTTAGCCGGGATGCGTCCGCTTGCCGCACCCCGGATCCATTAAGATCCTCGTCGACCGTGGGCACCGCTCATCAGCTCCAGCGATGGCAACGCGTGCTCCTGCCGGCGGTCGTGGTGGCGCTCCTGGCGAGCGGCGTCGTCGGAGGCAGCCTCATCCTCCAGATCCGCGAGGCCAATCGCTCCGCGAGCCACGTCCACGCCGAGCCCATGCTCGCGGCGGAGCGACGCCGCGACCGCGCGCGCGCTCGAGACCTACGACGCGTCGCCGGAGCGCGCGCACGACGTCTGGGAGGACGACTCGAAGCCAGTCCAGGAGCAGCTCGCCCGCGTGATCGGCGAGCTCGGCGCAGCGGAGCGCGCCGCGTTCGGCGCCGCCCGCGACCGGGCCGCCGCCGCGTTCGAGCGCTCGAGCGTCCTGCTCGCCGTCCTCCTCGCCGTGGTCGTGGCGATCGTGAGCGTGCTCTTCCTCCTCTACACGCGCGCCACCCGCGCGCTGGTCGCGCAGCTGTCCGCCGAGCAGGAGCAGACGACCTTCCGCCTGCTCGAGGAGGTCCCCGTCGGGATCTTCGTCCTGAACGCGCGCGGCAAGCCCTACTACGCGAACCGGCACGCCCAGAAGCTCCTCGGCAAGGGCATCGCCGCGGCATCGCCCGAGCGGCTCTCCGAGGTGCTCCAGGCCTACGAGGCCGGCACCGAGCGCGTCTATCCGGCCGAGCGCCTGCCGCTCGTGCGCGCGCTCGCCGGCGAGGTCAGCGAGTGCTCGGACGTCGAGATCCACCACGCCGACGAGATCGTGCCGCTGCACGTCGTCGGCGCGCCAGTCCACGACGCCCGCGGCGAGCTGCTCTACGCCGTCGCCGGCTTCCAGGACGTGCGCGAGCTCCAGCGCCACGCGATGCGCGACTCGCTCACCGGACTCGCCAACCGCGCGGCGTTCACGCAGATCTACAACCGCGAGCGCGCCGTTTCGGCCCGCGCCGGCCGCACGCTGGCGATCGCCCTCCTCGATCTCGATCGCTTCAAGTCCGTGAACGACTCCCACGGCCACGCCGCCGGCGACGAGGTCCTCCGCCGCACCGCGACCTCGCTCGCCGGCTCGCTCCGCCGCGCCGACGTCGTCGGCCGCTGGGGCGGCGAGGAGCTCATCGTGCTCCTCCCCGACACCGACGAGCAAGGCGCGTGGCGCGCCCTCGAGCACGCGCTGATCGACGTCCGCAAGCTCGCCTTCACCGGCAAGGACGGTCAGACGTTCCACGTCACCTTCTCCGCCGGCGCCGTCGTCGCCGGCCCGAACGAGCCGCTCGACGACGTCGTCCGGCGCGCCGACGCGCTGCTCTACCAGGCCAAGGCGAAGGGCCGCAACCGCATCGAGATCGAGGCGTAGCCGCGCGCCGCGCCTCGGCGTCAGTTGGCGCCGCCGCGGCTGCGCTCGGCCTCCTCTCGGAGCAACCGGATCATCGTCTGCTTCTCGGGGCTGTCCCACTCCGCGGATGACAGGTCGCCGAGCGCGTACGCGCGGGTGACGTGGTGCCCTTCGAACGGCGGAAGGCTCTCGGTGTCGGGATCGTTGCCATCGGTGAACAGCTGGCCGCGGAGCTGTCCGATGTGGAACGGCGGCTCGGCCCCGGCGTCCACCAGCACCTTGCCGAAGAACAGGAGCGGCGCCTCGGTCCGCCCGGCGGGGAGCTGACCCTTGAAGCGCGTCCACGCCACCGGACGGTCGCGCGCGTCGTAGAGGTTGCAGTCGATCAGGTAGTAGCCGGCGCGATGGACGTCGAGCCCGGCCCGGATGACGAGCGAGCCGTCCTCGATCGCGTCGCGGAACACGCCGGTGAAGCGCGCCGGGATGGCCCGCGTCGGCGTGACGTGGACGAGGAAGCTGGCGCGCGGCCGCACGGCGCCGCCGTGATCGAGCTCGATGTACACGCCCATCTCGACGGCCGACGAGAGGCCGGGCAGCGCGCCGGGCGCGAAGACGTTCGTGTGGAGCCCGCCGGCGTCGGTGAAGGTGAGCGGGATCCTCGTGCTCGCGTCGAGGGTCTTGCCCGGGACGAGCACCGCCGCGAACGCCGTCGTGATCGTCACGGGGACCGGGCGGCCGTCCCGCCGCACCTCGAGGTACGACGTCAGCGGCTCGCCGCCGGTCACGAAGTACCTGTCGGCGGTGAAGCGCACCTCGACCGCGCCATCCTCGCTGGGGACGAAGTCCTCGTGCCGCTTGTCCGGCTCGAGCAGGTCCTCGTTCTGCGGGCCGAGCGGCCGCGACTGCGGCGGGTAGATCGCGGTGCGAAGGTAATCCGCGAGCGGATCGCGTCCGACCGGATCGTGCTGCCCCCAGTTCGGATGATCGATGCCCGCCGGGGGCTCGAACGGCCCCTCACCTTCGTCGTCGGCGCGGTCGCGCGGTGGCGCGGCGAGG
>JAIOII010000129.1 GCA_019912685.1 Kofleriaceae bacterium | reverse complement strand
CACCAGATGAACGCGCGCGCGCTTGCCTTCTACCGCCGCGCCGAGGGCGCGCAGCGCACCGGCGACAAGGCCGCCGCGCTCCTGCAGATCAAGATGGCCATCGCCGCCGATCCGAAGTCGCCCTTCCTGCGCGCGGCGCTGGCCGAGCTGACGCGGAGCTGAGGCGCCACGGATCGTACGCAGTGCGCGTGATCGTACGCAGTTCGCGAGGGTTGGTCCGACCAGGCTCGACGGCGCGCGCGAGATCGACGGCGCGCGGTTGACGATGATCCGCGCCTGCGTATTCTGCGCGGCATGAGCAAGGCCGGCTCGACGACGGGCACCGCCATCACTGGCTCGGGCGTGTGGCATCCCGAGACGGTCATCACCAACGCCGAGCTGTGCGACGCGTTCAACGTCTGGGTGCGCCGCGAGAACGAGGCGCACGCCGCGGAGATCGCGGCCGGCACGTTCACGCCGCTGCGCGAGTCGACGCCCGAGTTCATCGAGAAGGCGTCGGGCATCAAGCAGCGATACGTCGCCGACAAGACCGGGCCGCTCGATCCCGATCGCCTGGTGCCGAACATCCCCGATCGCTCCGACGACCAGATCGCGCTGCAGGCGGAGTGGGGCGTGCACGCGGCGCAGCGCGCGCTCGCGCAGGCGGGCCGCGACGGCAAGGACGTGGACTACGTCGTGCTCGGCACGTCGAACCTGCAGCGCCTGTATCCGGCGCTCGCCATCGAGGTGCTCGACGCGCTCGGCGGCTCGGGCTCGGCGTTCGACCTCGCGCTGGGCTGCTCGTCGGCGACGATGGCGATCACGCTCGCGGTCGAGGCGGTGCAGCTCGGCAAGGCGAAGTGCGCGGTCGCGGTCACGCCCGAGCTCACGACCGGGTTCCTCAACTTCCGCGATCGCGACAGCCACTTCATCTTCGGCGACGCGAGCGTCGCGGTGGTCGTCGAGCCGCTCGCCGCGGCGCGCCCCGGCAGCTACGAGGTCATCTCGACCCACGCGATGGCCCGGTTCTCGTCGAACATCCGCAACAACGGCGGCTACCTCAACCGCTGCGATCCGGCGCGCCAGTTCGCCGACGACAAGCTCTTCTACCAGCAGGGCCGGCGCGTCTTCAAGGACGTCGTCCCGATGGCGGCCAGGTTCATCGCCGAGCACCTCGCGAAGGCGGGCGTCGCGCCGACCGAGATCGCGCGCTTCTGGCTGCACCAGGCCAACAGCAACATGAACGACCTCATCGCGCAGCGCCTCATCGGGCGCCCGCCCACCGCGCTCGAGGCGCCGCTCATCCTCGAGGAGTACGCCAACACCGCGTCGGCGGGCTCGGCGATCGCGTTCTCGAAGTACAACGACGATCTGCCGAAGGGCGCTTACGGCATCATGGCGTCGTTCGGCGCCGGCTACTCGCTCGGCAGCCTGCTCCTCCGGCGGCTGTAGCTACGACTTCGCCGGCTCGCCGGTGTCCTCACCGTCGAAGTAGCCGACGCTGTCGGCCTCGCGCCCGATGTGCGCGACCCAGAGCTTCGCCTGGCCCGTGAACGCGGCGCGCAGGTCGGCCGCGGCCATGGCGCCGATCTTCTTCGAGTCGGGGTAGCCGACGATCTCGACGTCGTGCATCGTCGAGAACGCGAGGTAGCGCAGCGGCGCCGCGCCGGTGTTGACGAGCTGGTGCGCGTGCTCGGGCCCGACGGGCATGCCGATGAAGTCGCCCGCGCCGATCGCGATCGTGTCCTCGCCGATGCGCACCGTGCCCGTGCCCTCGAGCACGTACACCGCCTCCTCGTTGGCGGTGTGGAAGTGGCGCGGATACGCGGCGCGCCCGGGCGCGACCTCGTGCCACGTGCACCCGAGCGCGCGGCCGCCGCTGGCGGCTCCGAGGTTCTTGCGCACCGCGCCGAAGCGCGTGCCGGCGCTGCGCTCCTGCCCCTCGACCTCGCTGACGTTGACGACGTTCGGATGACGGCGGCTGGCGCTCATGCCACCCTCTACCACGATCATGCGTCCCGCCGTCGCTTCCCTGATCGCCGTCACCGCGCTGTCCACCTGGACCGCGTGCTGCCCGTCTCCCGCTCGCACCGCCGACGTCATGGCGCCGGTGCCCGACACGGAGGCGGCCCCGTCGCTCGCGTCGCTCGAACCCGCGGCGGCGGCGACGACGGCGGCGCAGAAGCCGCCGTACCCGGCGACGCGGCGCGACGCCATCGTCGACACGATCCACGGCGAGCGCGTCGCCGACCCGTACCGCTGGCTCGAGGACGAGACCAGGCCGGAGGTGAAGGCGTGGATGGAGGCGCAGGACGCGTTCGCGCGCGCGCGGCTGACGGACCTGCCGCGGCGCGACCAGCTCGCGGCGCGCCTGAAGGAGCTCTTCTACTACGACGCGATGTACGCGCCGACCCACAGGAAGGGCCGCTACTTCTACGCGCGCAAGCACGCCGACAAGGAGAAGACCGTCGTCTACTGGAAGCTCGGCAAGGGCGGCGCCGAAAAGGTGCTGTTCGATCCCAACACGTGGTCGGCGGATGGCTCGGCCGGCCTCGGCGGGTGGTGGCCGTCGCGCGACGGCAAGTACGTCGCGTACGCGAAGAAGGAGAACAACTCCGACGAGACGACGACCTACATCCGCGACGTCGCCGCGGGCAAAGACACGGGCGACGTCATCACCGGCACCAAGTACGCGAGCGTGTCGTGGACGCCCGACGGCAAGGGCTTCTACTACACGTGGGTGCCGCCGGTCGGCGGCCCGGTGACGGTGGCCGATCGCCCGGGCTTCGCCGAGCTCCGCTACCACCGGCTCGGCACCGATCCGATGAAGGACGCCGTCGTCCACCCGGCGACGCGCAACCCGCAGACGTTCCTCGGCGGCGGCGTCTCGTGGGACGGGCGCTGGCTCTTCGCCGTCGTCCAGCACGGCTGGAACGCGACCGACGTCTACTTCAAGGACGTGAAGAAGGGCGACAAGGCCTGGCGGCCGCTCGCCGTCGGCCTGCCCGCGATCTTCGAGGTGACGGCGTGGAAGGATCGCTTCTACGTCAACACCAACCACGAGGCGCCGCGCTACCGCGTCTTCGAGGTCGATCCGCGGAAGCCGGCGCGCGCCGACTGGAAGGAGCTCGTGCCCGAGAGCGACGCGACGCTCGAGAACGTGGCGATCGTCGGCGGCAGGCTCGTGCTCACGTACCTGCGCGACGCGGCGAGCGAGCTCGTGGTGCACGACCTCTCCGGCAAGCGCGTGCGCCAGGTCGCGCTGCCGGCGCTCGGCACGAGCAAGGGCATCGCCGGTAACCCCGACGAGGACACCGGCTACTTCGGCTACACGTCGTTCACCGAGGCGTCGGTCATCTACGAGACGTCGATCAAGAGCGGCGCGGTGAAGGAGTGGTCGCGCGTGAAGCTGCCGATCGATCTGTCGCAGATCGTCGCCGAGCAGGTCCGCTACGCGAGCAAGGACGGCACCGAGATCACGATGTTCCTCCTCCGCCGCAAGGACGCGCCCAAGGACGGCCAGCGCCCGGTGCTGCTCTACGGCTACGGCGGCTTCAACGTGAGCCTCACCCCGGGCTTCTCGTCGTCGCGCGCCGTGTGGCTCGAGCAGGGCGGCATGCTCGCGATCCCCAACCTGCGCGGCGGCGGCGAGTACGGCGAGGACTGGCACAAGGCGGGCATGGGCGCGAACAAGCAGAACGTGTTCGACGACTACATCGCGGCCGCGAGGTGGCTCGTCGCGGAGGGCTGGACGAACCCGCAGAAGCTCGCGATCCACGGCGGCTCGAACGGCGGCCTCCTGGTGGGCGCGGCGATGACCCAGGCGCCCGAGCTCTTCCGCGCCGTCGTGTGCGCGGTGCCGCTCCTCGACATGGTCCGCTACCACCTCTTCGGCTCGGGCAAGACCTGGATCCCCGAGTACGGCTCGGCCGACGACCCGGCGCAGTTCAAGACGCTCTTCGCGTACTCGCCGTACCACCGCGTGAAGGAGGGCGTCGCGTACCCGGCGCTCCTGATGATGGCGGCCGACCACGACGACCGCGTCGACCCGATGCACGCGCGCAAGTTCACGGCGCTCGTCCAGCACGCGACGACGAGCGACCGCCCGGCGCTCCTGCGCATCGAGAAGAACGCGGGCCACGGCGGCGCGGATCTCGTCCGTCAGCAGGTCGAAGCGAACGCGGACATGTACGCCTTCCTGATCCAGCAGCTCGGCATGTGATGCCGTTCACCCTGAGCGAGGCCGAGCGCGAGCGAGGCCGAGTCGAAGGGTGCGCGGTGTGATCTCCAGCCGGTCACCTGAGCGAGCCGCGGAGCGGCGAGTCGAACGGTGCTATCACCTCGGCATGCGTCTCGCTCTGCCCGCCGTTGCCCTCCTCGCCCTCCTCGCGTGCGGCTGCCCCGGGGGCTCGCACAAGCGCCCGTACCCCGAGCCCAAGGTCGAGGAGCTCCTCGGCCGCATCGCCGCCACGCGCGAGGCCGTCGGCAGCTTCTCCGCCGAGACGACGATGGACTACTGGATGAACGACCAGCGCGTGAAGGGCGGCGTCCTCGTCATGGGCACCACCGGCTCCCAGGTCCGCATCAACGCGCTCTCGCCGGCGGGCAGCGACGTCATCGCCGACCTCGCCTGCGACGGCACCGACTACGTCTTCATCGACAAGAACAAGAACTGCCAGCTCGCGGGCCCGTGCAGCAAGGAGACGATCGCGGCGCTCTTCAACATCGC
>JAIOII010001257.1 GCA_019912685.1 Kofleriaceae bacterium | reverse complement strand
CCGTGGCACGCCTCGCAGCCGACCTCGGCGAAGTAGGCTCGGCCGGCGGGCGCGTCGCCGGTGCCGTGGCAGGCGAGGCAGCGGGCCGCGGGCCTCGGGCCGAGGGAGGCGGCGGCCCGGGCGTGGGCGGTGGATTGCCAGGCGGCGAGGATCTGCGGGTGGCAGCCGCCGCAGGTGGCGGAGCCGACGAAGTCGCGGCGGGCGGCGAGCGCGGCGGGGATCGAGAGGCAGAGGGAGAGGCAGAGGGAGAAGATGAAGGAGCGACGCACGGTAGAAGGGTAAGGGTAAGGGTAAGGGTAAGGGTGAGGCTGGTGTAGGTTGTGGACGTGGCGAAGATCGTTGGACTCACCGGCGGGATCGCGAGCGGTAAGAGCGCCGTCGCCGACGCGTTGCGCGCGCGGGGCGCGGCGATCGTCGACGCCGATCTGGTGGCGCGGCAGGTCGTCGAGCCGGGGCAGCCGGCGCTGGCCGATCTGGTCGCGCGCTTCGGCTCGCAGATCCTCGGGCCCGACGGGAAGCTGGAGCGCAAGGTGCTCGGCGAGAAGGTGTTCGCCGACGCGGCGGCGCGCGCCGACCTGAACCGCATCACGCATCCGCGGATCGCGGCGGCGAGCCAGGCCGAGATCGCGCGCCACGTGCAGGCCGGCGCCCCCGTCGTGTTCTACGAGGCCGCGCTCCTGGTCGAGAACAAGGCGCACGAGTGGCTCGACGCGGTCATCGTGGTCGCCGCGCCGCCCGACGTGCAGCTCCAGCGGCTCATGGCGCGCGACGGCATCGACGAGGCCGCCGCGCGCGCCCGCCTGACGTCACAGCTTCCGCTCGAGGAGAAGCTGAAGGTCGCGACCTGGGTCATCGACAACGCCGGCGATCGCGCCGCGCTCGCCCAGCAGATCGACGCCCTGTGGAAGGACCTGGTGGCGCGCTACGGACCGCTCGTCTCGCAGCTGCCGAGCGTGTCGGGGGTGATGCCGATGATCAGCGAGGCCGACGTGCGCGACTCGGAGCCGCACACGTCGCCGGCGCCGGAGCGCGTGCTCGTCACGGGCTTCCCGGCGTTCACCGCGCGGCGCATGGCGCGGAAGATCCTGGAGAGCGACCCGTCCGCGACGGTGCACCTCCTGGTCCTGCCGCGCTTCGCCGAGGACGCGGGCCGGTTCATCGATGCGCTGCCGATGGGCGACCGCGGCCGCGTGCGGCTCGTCACCGGCGACGTGTGCGCGATGGATCTCGGCCTGGCGACCGCCGAGTACCACGCGCTCGCCGCCGACATCACGACGATCCACCACCTCGCCGGCACGTACTACTGGGGCGTCGACGCCGACATGGCGCGGCGGATCAACGTCGGCGGCACGCGCGGCATCGTCGAGCTCGCGGCCGACTGCCGGCGCCTGCGCCGCCTCGTGCACTGGTCGACAGTCCAGGTCTCGGGGCGGCGCCACGGCGTCGTGCTCGAGGACGAGCTCGACGTCGGCCAGCGCTTCCACAACCACTACGAGGCGACCAAGCTCGCCGCCGAGGTGATCGCGCGCGAGGCGATGCGCCGCATGCCGGTGACGATCGTGCGGCCGGGCATCATCGTCGGCGACAGCAAGACCGGCGAGATCGACAAGCTCGACGGCCCCTACTACCTCATCGTCCTGTTCGCGACCAACGCGTGGCCGGTGCAGCTCCCCCTGCCCGGCCGCGGCTCGGCCCCGCTCTACCTCACGCCGATCGACTACGTGATCGACGCCGGCTACCAGCTCGGCGTCGACGAGCGCGCGGCCGGCAAGACCGTGCACCTCGTCGATCCCGATCCGCTGCCCGCGCGCCGCGTGCTCGAGCTGGTCGCGGAGCACGCGCAGACCCCGGCGCCGCGCGGCTTCGTCCCCGCCAGCCTCGCGCGCGCGCTCCTGCGCGCCCCCGGCCTCGGCAAGCTGACGCGCGCGCCCGCCGCCGTCGTCGATCTGCTCTCGACGTCGGTGCACTACCACACGAAGCACGCCAGCGAGCTCCTCGCCGACACCGGCATCGTGTGCCCGCCGTTCGAGAGCTACGTCGGCAACCTCGTGCGCTACGTCAAGGAGGCGCGCGCCGCGCGCAAGAAGGGCGGCGCCGGCATCGAGGCGATCGAGGACGAGACCTTCGATCCGCTCGCCTGACCCCGGAGGCCGCCGCCGGCCTCACGTTCGTCTCCCTGGTTCCGCGGACGGATCCGACCGTCAATGGAGGTGAACAACCCGGGGGACGACGCGATGCGTGGCTTTGCTTCCATTCTGCTTCTCGGATCGCTGGCCGGGGCATGCGGCGGCGGAGATGACGTGCCGCTCTCGCGCCTGGGCGTCGAGATGGGCGAGGCGGTGTGCAGCAAGATGGCGGAGTGCTGCACGATGGCCGAGCTCGAGGAGGAGCTGCTCGGCGCTTCGAACCAGCAGGAGTGCGAGGCGTTCTACGCCGGCTTCCTCGGGCAGCTGCTCGTGCCGGTGCTCGAGGACTCGGTCGCCGCCGGGCGGCTCGCGTACGACGCCGCGGCGATGCGCGCCTGCCTCGACGCCTACCTGGCGGTCGCATGCGCCGAGCTGCGCGCCGCGATCGCGACCGGACCGGCGAGCGCGTGCGACGCCGCGTTCACGGGCAGGGTCGCGGAAGGGGACGCGTGCGCCAGCGACGTCGACTGCGTCTCCCGGCTTTGCGCCGGCGACTCGATGGACTTCGAGGGCAACGTCACGATGGGCGTATGCGCCCGGGTACCGGGCGACGGCGACGCGTGCGTCGACGGCGACTGCGGCGCCGGGCTCCACTGCAGCTCGAGCGTCGACGGGCAGACGTGCGCCCCTACCCTCGCCGATGGCGCGGCGTGCCGCTTCGACGACGACTGCACGTCCGGCTCGTGCAACGAAGGCGCGGACGGCGCACCCTCGACGTGTGGCGCGTCGATGACCTGCGACGGCGTGTAGGCTACGCGTCGGCGCCGTCGGGGCCGTCGTCGGCGTCGTCGTTCGCCGACGCCGCGGACTTCTGCCGCAGGCCCGCGCGCTCGAGCACCTTGTAGAGGAACTTGCGCTCGAGGCCGGCGAGGCGCGCGGCCGCCGAGAGGTTGCCGCCGCTCCTGCGGAGGAGGTCGGTCAGGTACTCGCGCTCGAAGCGATCGACCACCGCCTGCTTGGCGTCGTGGAACGGGCGATCGGCCTTGATCGCCGTCTCCGGCTCCGCGGCCTGCGCCGTCGGCCGGAGCAGGATCGGGAGCTCGTTGAACGCCTTCGCGCCGCCGCCGAGCGCGACCGCACGGGTGATGACGTTGCGCAGCTCGCGCACGTTGCCCGGCCAGTGGTACGCGGCGAGGCGCTCGAGCGCCGGCCCGCCAACCGTCGGGATCAGCGCGGCCGCGCCGACGCGCTCGAGGAAGATCGCGACGAGGCGCGCGAGGTCCTCCTTGCGCGCGCGCAGCGGCGGCAGGTGCACCTCGACGACCGCGAGCCGGTAGTAGAGGTCGCCGCGGAAGCCGCCGCGCGCGACCTCGCCGAACACGTCGCGGTGGGTCGCGGCGACGACGCGGACGTCGTAGCGCTCCGGCTTGCGGCCGCCGACGGGCACGACCTCGCCGGCCTCGAGCATGCGGAGCAGCTTGGGCTGGAGGGCGAGCGGCAGATCGCCGATCTCGTCGAGGAAGAGGGTGCCGCCGTGCGCCGCGGCGAACGCGCCCTGGCGATCGGCGGCCGCGCCGGTGAACGCGCCCTTCACGTGGCCGAACAGCTCGCTCTCGACCAGCGTCTCGGTCGCCGCGCCGCAATCGAAGACGATGAACGGCCCGTCCCGGCGCGGGCTCTCGTCGTGCACGGCGCGCGCCGCCAGCTCCTTGCCCGTGCCGCTCTCGCCGAGGAACAGGACCGAGGCGTCGCTCTGCGCCGCGCGCTCGAGGATCGCGAACACCTGGCGCATGCCGGGGCTGTCGCCCCACAGCGCGCCGACGTGGTCGCGCGCCGACGGCGGGATCGCGACCACCTCGTCCGCGGGCAGGAGCTGGACGAGCGTGTGACCGAGGCGCAGGATCACGCCCGGCGGCGCGGTCACCTTCTGCACGGCGACGCCGTCGATCGACGTGCCGTTGCGCGAGCCGAGGTCGGTGACGACGAACCCGCTGGCCGACGGCGCGACCGTGCAGTGCCGCGCCGAGACCGACGGATCGGTGAGCGCGACGTCGCAGCCGCGATCGGCGCCGATGACGACCCCGATCGGCGGCAGGTCGAGCTCGAGGCCCGCGTCGGGACCGGCGAGCACGCGCAGCCGCGCCGTCCGGGTGCCGGCGAGCGCGCTGACCTCGTTCGTGACCCGGGTGACTCGCATGGTAGCGATGGCTGCGTCAGACGCGGATGATGCCGCGCCACAGGAGGTGCGCGAGATGGCGGCATGCCTCGAGCCGGCCCATGCCGGCGACGTCGAGGATCTCCTCGAACGTGAGCGTGCCGTCGATGCGCGACAGGATGAAGGCCGCGCGCGTGTCGAGCGGCCGGCGCGTCAGCTCCGAGAGCGGCGCGGCCAGGACCGGCACCCGGTCGAGGTTGCCGAAGAAGCGGTAGTAACAGTCGAGGATGAGATCGCGGCTCTTGTGGACGAGCTTCTGCGCCGCCGCGACGTCGGGCGCCTCCGACAGCGCGAGATCGATCGCGGCCACCGCCGTCGAGTGATCCTCGTCGTCGGCGGCGTTGCGCGCGCGGTCGAGGAGCGACGTGATGCGGCGGCGCGCGCGAGCCTCCGGACTCTCGCGGGCCGGCGCGTCGTGATCGATCTCCGCGGAGAGCCGCGCGATCACGTCCTCGTCGGCGGTGAGCGCGCGCCCGCCCGTGCCGCGGGCGTCGTCGCGCGACTCGTCGTCGATCGCGTCGGTCGAGGAGCGCGGCGGCGGGAAGTGGAGGTCCTCGATCTCGACCGGCCGGCGATCGTCCTCGACCAGGGCGCGGACCTTCACCTTGAGATCGGCGGTCCCTTGCTCGTCGAAGCGCTCGGTCGGCGGCAGCGGCTCGACGACGGGCTCGGTCACCGCCGGCGGCCGCGCCGCCGATCGATCTGCCCCCGCCGCCGGCGACGCGAGGTCGAAGCCGCGCGCGTGCGGCC